>CAZNNK010000070.1:0-13131 GCA_964574085.1 uncultured Coleofasciculus sp. | reverse complement strand
GTTTCCACCCAACAAACAACATCTCACAACATTCCCGTCAGTCTTAGACTGTTGAATAGATAAATAAAGAAGCGATAGTATAAGCCATGGCAATTAACAAGACTAAACGATTTAAACGTTCTATGCATGCCTTAGTCCCTTCTAAATTATAGCCACCTGTCTTACAATCTTTGAACAAGGATTCTATACCAATTTGTTCGGATATATTACTACTGCCCGCCTTATCCAAAAATTGCCAATATACAGGGAAGGAACGTTTTTTCCAAATCACAGCAACCATTAATAAGTTATTGCTGCTCCCTAAGGGTTCTATCTATCGCAAGAAGAACACGACTTCCCAGAGGAATTTGAGTTCTTAATATATATTTAATTATCGGAAACCAGATTAAGGGTAGACTAAGATTAGGAAGAACTAAAAATCTTTGCAGATGTTTCCTCCTACTTTGATAAAGGATGGGTACAGGAAAGAGCGCGGCTAATCTCTCAATCTTGACTTGTTTGTGTACTTGAAGCAGCCACAGTAAAATTTCTAGGGTGAGAAGTTGAGACTCACTTAGATAATTTTTAAGGCAACTGTGATAAAATTGTGGTATCATTATTAATTGAGCGGTTGACTTGAATACAGACAGACCGCTCTTTTTTACCACAAAACACACCCATTTCTTGTTAATTTTTGGAAAAAGTCAAAAATTTATTTTTTATGGCTTTTACGGGGCGCGATACGTTCCTTCTTACTGAAGTTGGTACGATGCGATGGAGTTTTGCGAACGGCTTTCTCAATACACTCATCGCACTTATCGCTTACCCACGGAAGCAGAATGGGAATATGCTTGTCGTGCTGGAACAACCACTCCCTTTCATTTTGGAGAAACAATCACCGCAGAATTAGCAAACTATAGTGCAACTCAGATCTACGGTGATGGAGTAAAAGGAGAATACCGCCGAGAAACCAGACCAGTAAACTATTTCGGCATAGCCAATGCGTTTGGCTTGTGTGATATGTATGGGAACGTTTGGGAATGGTGTCTAGACCACTGGCATGAAAATTATGAGGGGGCACCGAATGATGGAAGTGCTTGGTTAACAAACAATGAAAAGGCTTTTCGTGTGCTACGCGGCGGTTCTTGGTTCTCCTATCCGAGTCTTTGTCGTTCTGCATCTCGTGACTTCAATCTCCCCGGCAATGACCTCAACGCTATCGGGTTTCGGGTAAGTGTGCCTTGGCGATGAGAAATCGCGGCGATAAAATCGTAGATCTAAAATCCAAAATTGTTTGACAAGGATGAGCCAGCCCATAGCAACTCAGGAAGGGAAACCCAAAGTCATCATCAAGCGGTATCAGGGAGAAGCTCAATTTTTCCTAGAGCAACTGAGCGATGAAGTGAGCATACGCATGATGCTAATACCCAAAGGCAGTTTCAATATGGGTTCTCCAGAAGATGAACCAGAGCGAAGTCCTAGTGAGGAACCCGTGCATCGGGTGAACGTGCCTAGTTTTTTTATGGGCAAGTATCCAGTAACTCAGGCGCAGTGGCGGGTAGTGGCTTCCTTACCTCAAGTTAACCGTGAACTTAATCCCGCTCCTTCTTACTTTAAAAGTGATAACCGTCCGGTGGAATGTGTCAGTTGGTACGATGCAGTGGAGTTTTGCCAGCGCCTCTCTCAATACACTCATCACAGTTATCGCCTACCCACTGACGTGTGTTAAATTAAATCCATGAATTTCGAGTGGGACGAGCGCAAGAACGAGATTAACATTGCTAAACATGGTTTTGACTTCGCTGATGCCCCTCGTGTCTTTGATCTACCAGTGCTTATCGCCCTCGATGAGCGAGAAGACTATGGCGAAGATCGATGGATTGGCATTGGGTTACTAGATGGACGAGTTGTAGTTGTTGTATACACCGAGCCTGACGACGAAACAACTCGCATCATTTCACTACGAAAAGCATTATCTTATGAACGAAAACGCTATGAGCAATACCTCAAAAACCGACTGGACTAGAGTGGATGCTATGAACGATGAGGATATTGATACCTCTGATATTGCACCGTTGTCAGAGGAGTTTTTTGGTAAGGCACAATGGCGTATTCCCGAATCGTTTGTGACAGTTACAGTACCAATAGATCCCGAAACTTTTGCTTGGTTTCAGGCACAAGGGGAAACTGCCCAACAGCAGATGGCTGTGGCATTACGAATCTATGCAGACGCCAACAAGCTACACGAAGCTTCTGTGCAGAAATCAACTTAATAGTGGCTGTATAGACAGGATGCGATCGCTCCCCACTTCAGCCTACTCAGGTTTACCGTTCATCGGGGCGATCGCTTCCCCTTTGTCCCACATCCACATCTATTCGGCAAGCTGTAACTTAGCCTCAACAGAGCATTGCGGAACTCTGTTTCAGATACCTCTGGCACACTCAAAGTGCGATCGCACTCACCAATAAGCAGTCAAATAGCAAAAAGTTAAAGTTTACCCTCTTGCAAAACGCCAATCTTAGGTAACTCCTTCCACTCCGGCTCAATGGGTGAATAACGGCAATAACACACAACAATCTCGTCATACTCAGCCGAATCAACCGACTTGAACCGCTCAACTCGGCTCACTTCCCAGTCAGACCAACGAACATGAGTGCTAGCATCCGGGAAGTTTGGATCAACCGACTCTTCAAAACGAGCAAACTCACGCGGGCGATCGCCTGGTTCTGGCAACATCTTATCAGAACAATCCAAATACTCAGCCAGCATCCGGGTTAAGTGTGCCGCAGGTTGCAATTTGCGTTCCTTCCACCCCTGCGATGAAGCTGATTCAGTTTTGAAGACAATCCATCTCTTCACAAGTTATTTCTCCCTCTCATGTTTGGGTTCATAGGGACTAGGTGGGAACTCGGTTTCACCCTCAAAAACACAGTCAACCTCAAGCATCGGATCGCCAGTTTCCTCAATCCTGACAAGGTTCCAGCCGTACTTATCAGCCATGTCCTCACACTTATCAGGGTCAGTTGCGCCATGCCGTGAGACGTTCTCATCCGGGTCGTACCGTGGGCTTCTGGTCATTGGTCATTGATACTTCATTGTAAGTTAGTTTATACCAAGTTGCAGTCTAAGGTAGAATCTGTCATGGTTCGCGAAATCCTTCCCTTCTGCCTTCTGCCTTCTGCCTTCTGCCCTCTGCCTTGTCTCAACCGATTGTGTAAGTATTCCAACGGACATGATATCACTCAGGGTGCAGGAGAACCATCGCGGCTGCTACTCTTGAGCAAGGGAAACGCAATCACATCCCGAATACTCGCCGAATCCGTCAATAACATCACCAAGCGGTCAATACCAATTCCTAACCCCCCTGTCGGTGGCATTCCGTACTCTAACGCCGCGAGAAAGTCTTCATCAACCCCTTGGGCTTCCAAATCTCCAGCCGCTTTCCGTGCGGCTTGGGCTTCTAAGCGTTCCCGCTGATCAATCGGATCAGTTAATTCAGAAAAGCTATTCGCCGTTTCCCGTCCAGCAATAAATAACTCAAACCGTTCCACTAATCCTGGCTTGGAACGATGGGGTTTAGCTAGGGGAGAAATTTCAATCGGGAAATCAACAATAAATGTCGGCTGAATCAGGGTTTCTTCACATTTTTGCTCAAAGCATTCGTTGAGCAGTTTCCCCAGAGATTGACATTCCTCTACGCCTTCAATCCCCACTTTTTTAGCCGCAACTTTGGCTTCATCGAATGTCTGAAATTGATTAAAATCTAACCCTGTCACCTCTTGCACCAACTCATGCATCGTGACGCGACGCCAGGGAGGAGTGAAATCAATTGTCTCACCTTGATAAGTAATTTCCAGAGTTGTCAAACTCTCTTGAGTGACGGTAGTAATTAAATTTTCCGTCAACGTCATCATATCGTTGTAGTCGGCGTAAGCCTGGTACACCTCAATTGAGGTAAATTCAGGATTGTGGCGCGTGGAAATTCCCTCGTTCCGGAAAATTCGCCCCAACTCAAATACCTTTTCAAATCCGCCGACAATTAACCGCTTCAGGTGGAGTTCTGTAGCAATTCGCAGGTACAACTCCATCTCTAGGGTATTGTGATAGGTGATAAACGGACGTGCCTCAGCACCCCCAGCTTCTGTACTAAAGACAGGGGTTTCAATTTCGATAAAGCCACGATCCTCTAAATAGCGACGAATGGCGGCGGTAATTTTAGCACGGCGGCGGAAGGTTTCCCGAACGGTGGGATTCACCATCAAGTCCACATAACGCTGGCGATAGCGCTTTTCGGTATCCGTGAGACCATGCCACTTATCGGGTAAAGGTAATAGGGATTTGGTCAGAATAGCATATTCACTGACATAGACGGAGAGTTCCCCTTTATCGGTGCGCTTAATTGTCCCCTTGACGCCTAAAATGTCGCCAATATCTGTGAGTTGCTTGAGGGGGGTGAATGGATTCGGCAGATCCGTCATAGTTGCGGTAATCCGCTTTTTGTCGAGATACAGTTGAATCGTTCCCGTTTCGTCTTGGAGATTGAAGAAGGCTAACTTGCCAAAGACACGACGGGCTAAAATACGACCTGCGATCGCGACTTCAAAATCAACCTCTTCCCCATTCCCCAGATCTGCGAACTTCTCTTGCAGTTCAGCCGCCTGGTGAGTAGACTGCCAGTGATACGCATACGGCTCAATTCCCAACGCTTTAAGCTGTTGGACTTTCTCCAAACGGGTAGCACGAATTTCTTCCAGAGTGTTTTGGCGATCGGGTGGGGACTGCTCAGGGGACATAGTAGGGAACTGCTCGATGCTAATCTTGTAGGATATCGGACATCTATCTTAACATTGCACACAACAGATAACCGGAGCAATCATGCGATCGCCAAATCTTCCCCCAACAGAAGGTTGAAACTATTGCCTATTGCCTCTCCCCACCACAAGACTCCCTGTAGCAGCCCCTACTTACCCGACTGACAGCGCCGCAGATAGAGTTGAGCAACAGGATCTCTAGGATTCATTTCCATAACCCCTTCAAAGTGTTGAGCGGCTTGTTGCATTTGTCGCTGATAGTACAACAACAACCCTTGTTCAAACCTTGTTTTCGTCGCTAACTTACTTTGTTTGAGATGAGGTTCATCGCTGTCAAAGACTTCAAAAACTGCCACAGCTTTGGATTTGCCCTTTACTTTGACCTGCTCAATAAAACGAATATGATACTCGGTGGGGTTTTGTAAACGTGCCAAGGTGTAATGGGTGATTAACAGCGATACGCCATACTCTTTGGTTAGACTTTCCAGTCGGGAGGCTAAATTGACATGATCACTAATGACAGTACTATCCATCCGGTGTCGTCCGCCGACGGTTCCCAGCATTAAAGAACCTGTATTAATGCCAATGCCAATTTTCAGGGGTATATATCCCGAATTCACCCGATTGCGATTATACTCAGTTAACCGTTGCAACATCGAAATTCCCGCGAGGAGGGCATCATCGGCACTGCCACTAAATAACGCCATAATCCCATCCCCCATGTATTTATCAATAAATCCCTGATGTTCAATAATCGCAGGTTCCATCTGGGACAGATAAGCGTTAATAAACTTAAAATTATCTTCAGGTGTCATCGTTTCCGACAGAGTAGTAAAGTCGCGAATATCGGAAAATAAAACCGACATCTCCTGCTCCACTTCATCGCCTAATTGGATATCAATAATACTGTCTTTCTCTAAAAGCTGGAGAAATTGACGGGGGACAAAGCGGGATAAGGCTTCGTTGAGTTGAATCAGTTCCGCTTCGGCTTTTTGGCGTAAGTGCAGTTCCCGATAGACATCGCTAATATCTCGACCTTCGATAATCAGATATTCAACAATACCACTCTCATCAACAATGGGTTTTATTGAGAAATCAATCGTTGCGGTGCGATTTTCAGCCCCCAAGATATCGATTTCATAGCGAATAAATTCACCGCCAACCGCCTTTTCAAACGCTAATTTGACCTGAGCTTGGGTTTCGGGGGAAATTGTCCACCAGTAACAGTCCCAGAATGGCTTACCCACCACGTCTTCTAACTGCAATCCGCCAAAATCTAAGGCGGTTTGGTTAGTTTCTAAGAGAATGCCCTCAACCGAGAGCATTCCAGTCAACTGAAATGTATGATTAAAAATTGCCCGAAACTTACGTTCACTCGCACTGAGTAACCGTACCGATTCCGCTAATTCCTGATTCAAACGCTGGAGTTCTATATTTTTTTGAGCGAGTTGTTTATCTTGAAGATAACTATTTACGGCTTCTGTAACTGTTAATTTTAGGTCTTCAGTTTCCCAAGGTTTAGCGATATAACGATATAATTTTGCATATTTAATTGCCCGTCCCACCGCTTCCAGATCCGCTTGCCCAGTCAGCATAATCTTGAGGGTTTTGGGAGAAAGGACATGAACGTGCTTTAACAGCTCATCTCCCTTCATATCTGGCATAATATGGTCTGAAATAATTAAAGCAACTTCATAACCATCCTCTAACAATTCTTCAATTAACTCTAAGGCTTCTTCTCCTCCTTCAGCAATTTCAATGAGATATTCATTACTTATTGCCTCTTTAAGTTCTGCCCTGAGGCTTTTGAGTATGTTGGCTTCATCATCAACACAGATAATGACTGGTTTTTTGGTTGTCATTGGTCATTGGTCATTAGTCATTCGTTATGGGTTATGGATTATACTCGCTCCCTTGAGAAGCAAGCTACGTCCCTTGTCCTTTGTCAGGAGTTGAGAACTATTGACAAAAACTAATCCAGTACTGTTTGCTTTTGTCCGACTACTTACTTGGTTATTATACGGTTCCTCTCCTAGTATAACGGGATGTGGGATGAAATATATTTTTCGTCGTAAACCCATAAAATAAAAGGTTTTCCTGTCTAACCTCCTTTCTCTAGAGAATTTCGTCTTACTCCCAGGATTCAATGGGGATAAAAACACTGAATGTCGTTCGACCGGGTTGACTTTCTACAGTCATATAACCCAAATGCTTTTCAATGATTTTTTTGACAATATCAAGTCCTAAACCACTCCCTTCCCCAGCCGGTTTGGTCGTGAAAAATGGCTCAAATATTTTCCCTTGGATTTCTTCGGGTATACCACAACCACTATCGGTAATGCTAATCTTCGCCTGCTGTTTCTCTGGCGTGACATCAATCGTTAAAGTGCCCCGATTATCCATCGCTTGCAAGGCATTATGGATCAGATTTGTCCACACCTGATTGAGTTCATCGGGATAACAAGATACAGGTGGAATTTCGGCGTAGTTTCGGACCACTTCAACCCCTTGTTTAAGTTGATTGTGATAGAGAGTTAAGACGGTTTCAAGTCCCTCAGTCAGGTTCACGCTTATCTTTTCTCCCGACTGATCATAACGAGAATAGGTTTTCAGAGCAAACACCACTTTCGCGGCTCGTTCGGTGGAGGTATTAATTGTGGCGGTACCTCGTTTGAGTTCGGAGAGTTTATACGCGAGTTCTAAGATTTGCAAGCTGTCAGGTCTTTTTAGTAGAGGGATAAAGGGTTCAATCTGGTCAGAAATCCCCATAATCACCAGCCTCTCGGCAATAATATCGGCATCAGCAATGTCTAAGTTTTCCAGTTCCCGTCTTAAGGCTCTCTTAAATTTCCGCTCTTCTTTCGTAGAGAAAGTTGATTGGTATTGCAGTGAGCGTTGCAGTAAATCTAGGAAAATAGCGGAGTTTTCTGTAGAGAGAGATTGAAATAGTGTGGGTAACTGTTCTAGGGTTTGGTCGAGGAATTTAGCAATCGTTCCAGCCGAGGAACGAATGGCGCCTAGAGGTGTATTAATTTCATGGGCAACGCCTGCAATAAGTTGACCCAATGCTGCCATTTTTTCTTTTTGGATTAGTTCATCTTGAGTGGTTTTGAGTTCTTCGAGGGCTTGGGCGAGTTCCTGGGTTCGTTCAGCCACCTGTGTTTCTAAGGTGCGATTGTAGTCCGCTAGCAGCTTCTCGGCTTGTTTGCGCTTGGTAATATCTTGAAAAGCAGCAATCGCATAAATAATTTGACCCTGTTCATCGAAGATAGGTGTTGTGTAAACTTCTAAGGGGAGGATTTTATCGGGTTGATGTATTTCTAAATCATCAAGATAAACCGTTTTTCCTTGTAACGCATTAACAATAGGTAGAGATTCTATTGGATAAAGTTGATTGGTGTTGGCTTGATAAATTTTATACGCTTGACTGAGTTCCTGTTTTTTGGCTTCTAAATGAGAAGTAATCCCTAATAATTTTTGTCCAGTCTGATTCACATAGCAGATCTGACCATTAGTTTCATGGACGGTAACACCTACAGGGATAGCTTCTAGGAATTGTCTTAACCGATTTTCGTTTTCTTCTAAGGTTTGAAAATAGACTTGTAATTGAGAAGCCATTTGATTAAAAGAACGTGCCAATTGACCGAGTTCATCTTCTCGGTTAATGGTAACCGTTTTATTAAATTCTCCTTGAGCAATTTCTTGAGAAATTTGGTTAAGTTCAATGATCGGTTTTGTTACCCAAAGGCTAGAAATCAAGCCAATTACAGTTGCTAAGATTAAGGCTAATATACAAAGGAAAACTGTTTGACGTTTACTCGCATTGATTTCCTTTAAAAAATCAGACTCAGCGACGACCACTACGACAAACCAGTTCAATCCAAATTGATCTCGATAAGGACTGACTTGGAGGAAGTATTTTTGGTTATTAATGACTATAGTTTTAACAATTAAATCATTGATGGTGTTATTACCATTGAATAAATTGTTGGAAATATATACAGCAGTTTTTTGAGTTATTGCATCTTGACTATGAATCGCCAACACTCTTTCTAATTGACCCTGGTCAGTTTTTGCCAACTGTTCTAAAGTAGAGGTGGCAACCAAATACCCTGATTCATCAACAATAAAACTTTGACCGGTATTGCCGATTTTTAATTGTTGTAAAAAGTCACTAATCGCTGCCAAATAAAAACTACTATTAATCACGCCTTGAAGATTACCCTGAGCATCATAAACGGGTTGTACGGCTGCTAAGGTTAAACCTTTTGTATCTAATTGAGGAAAAATATCACTCCAAACTTCTGTTTTTGCTTCTACTGGTTTTGTATACCAAGGTCTAATCGTTGGATTGTAATCTTTACTAATGCTGAGGGTTTTAATGTATTTCCCGGTTTTATTCACCTCATAAGTATGTAAATCATAATTAGTATAATTATTTGATTTCATGACTACTAATTGATGATTAGCTCGTAATTCTACGCCAATAAAATCTTTTGTCTGACTGCCGAATACTATGCTAGTGACATTCTCAAAAATTTGTAACTGTTGTAAAAAGTATTGTTCTATTTTTTGAGTATTGTCTAAATCAAAAGCTTGCAAAGTTAACAGAGTTTTATTAGCTCTATTTATTTTATGAGGTAAGGTCAAGTGGTCTGAAATATTATCTTTAATATGATCATTGCTTTTTTCCATTAATTGATTCGCTAAATTGTTAACTGATTTTTGTCCATTTTTAAAAGACAAATAACCAACTAATCCTACTGCACCAATAATTTGGAGGACAAAGGGTACAATAATAACTATCCGTAAGGGGAGTTTATTAATAATAGAACCATAGCTCATAGATCATTTTTCGCTGGTTAAGCTGTCATGCATTTAAATTGGGTATTAGCAGCGAGCAAGATGCAAAGCCTGCGGCATGGCTTCGCTTAACGCACTACAAGGATGGGAGCCATTCTTGACATTAAGGTTTAAATGCCGAACAGCTTAATTTCATCCTGACGTTAGTCAAGTTGGGCTAAACCTGATTTAAGGGTTTCGATTAATTCAGCTTCAGACCAAGGTTTAAATAAGCAGCAATGGAGGTTGGCTTGCTCTTTTGCTCGTTGAATGGCGATTTCATCGGCTTGACCCGTGAGCATAATTTTAATGACGTTAGGAAATTTCTGATGCACTTTGATCAGAAACTCATCTCCCTTCATCCCAGGCATTAACCAATCCGAGACAATAAGAATAATTTGCATTTCATCCTCGATAAGTTCATCAATTACTTCTAAAGCCTCATCAGCATCTTCAGCCACTTCATACGTGTAGACACTGCCAAATGCCTCCATGAGTTGCGTTCTCAAACTCTGTAAAATGTCTTTTTCGTCGTCAACACATAAAATAATGGGTTTACTCATTGGTCATTCATCCTTAGTTATTGGTTATTCGTCCTTATTGTCAGTCGTGAGTTACGGCTAAGACTGAATGGGGAGAAAAACATTGAATGTCGTCCGACCAGGCTGGCTTTCTACAGTCATGTGACCGGAATGTTTATCGATGATTTTCTTGACAATATCAAGTCCTAAGCCACTCCCTTCTCCCGTTGGTTTAGTGGTGAAAAATGGCTGAAATATTTTCTGTTTAATGTCTTCGGGAATGCCACAACCACTATCGGTAATGCTAATCTTAGCCTGCTGATTCTCTTGCGTGACATCAATCGTTAACGTCCCTCGGTTATCCATCGCTTGTAAGGCATTATGGATCAGATTTGTCCACACCTGACTGAGTTCATCGGCATAACAGGATACAGGTGGAATTTCGGCATAGTTTCGGATCACCTCAACTCCCTGTTTGAGTTGATTGTAATAGAGAGTTAAAACCGTTTCAATTCCCTCAGTCAGGTTCACGCTGATCTTTTCTCCCGATTGGTTATAGCGGGAATAGGTCTTCAGAGCAAATACCACTTTTGAGGCTCGGTCTGTGGACGTATTAATCATAGCCGTACCTCGTTTAAGTTCAGACAGTTTATAGGCAATTTCTAAAACTTTAAAACTATCCGGTCTGTGTAACAAGGGCATCAAGCTGGCAGTTTCATCCGTAATTCCCATAATGACTAGCTTCTCAGCGATGATATCGGCATCAGCAAGGTCTGAGTTTTCCAATTCCCGTCTTAGGGTTCTTTTCAACTTACGCTCTTCTTTCGTGGAGACTGTTGATTGGTGTTGCAGTGAGCGTTGCAGTAAAGCTAGGAAAATAGCGGAGTCTTCTGTTGAGAGAGATTGAAACAGTGTGGGTAACTGTTCTAGGGTTTGGTCGAGGAATTTAGCAATCGTTCTAGCCGAGGAACGAATGGCGCCTAGAGGCGTATTGATTTCATGAGCAACGCCAGCAATGAGTTGTCCTAAGGCTGCCATTTTTTCTTTTTGAATTAGTTCATCTTGGGTTGTCTTGAGTTCTTCGAGGGTTTGGGCGAGTGCTTGGGTGCGTTCGGTGACTTTTTGTTCTAAGTTGCAGTTGTAGTCTTCTAGACTGTGATAAAGTCGGGCATTTTCGATGGAAATAGCCGCTTGAGACGTGAGGAGGTTGAGTACTTCAATCTGGTCTGGGGTGAAAGCATCGGTGATCAGGTTGTTTTCTAGGTAGAGTAAACCGACTATTTTTCCAGTGTGGAGAATTGGGGTACAGACTAGAGACAGGGGTTGTTTTTGGCTCAGATAAGGGTCTGCGCTAAAGGATTTGTGTTCGGGGACGTTATTGAGGAGTAGGGTTGTTTGAGTCCGTTTGACTGTGTTGATGATGGTTTGTGGTAGAGAATTAGGGGGGTCAAATACGTTGCTTGATAGGTTATAAGTGCCATGATCCCACCATCCAGCTACATCCCAATTACCCGAATTAGTTAAGAGTATAGCCGCGCGATCGGCACTTGCATTTTCGGCGATAATTTGCATGAATTTGGACAACAACGCCTCAAGGGACATTTCTTGGGAAATGGCTTGAGATGCTTTGATAGCGGAGGCTAGATCAATAGAGGAGGGAATTGGGGTAACGGTGTTAGTTGTTTGGGTGGAGGTTTGATGCGGGTAGCTGAGTGGGTCACCCGATTGGAATTGTTGTAAACATTGCTCTAAATCATGCTTTAATCCTAAAGCATTTTGATAGCGGTCTTCGGCATTTTTCGCCATCAATTTAAGTACGATGTCAATCAGGACTTGGGGAATAGGGGCGTGGAGGGAAGATGAATGCTGTTGGTTGTTGTCTGTTGTGTATTCCCCGTTGCCTAAGATGGGCATTTGAGCAATGTGACCATGAACCCACTCCATGGGGTCATCACTGTTGAAGAGTAATTCCCCGGTTAAAAGTTCGTAAAATGTCACACCTAACGCATAAAAGTCCGTGCGATAATCAATCCCCGGGTTCATGCGTCCGGTTTGTTCCGGGGAAATATCGGCTAACCTTTTGTCTAAACCATTCGGGCTGATTCGTTGTTGCTGGTGTTGAGGGAGCAAACTGGAAAGACTAAAGTCAATTAATTGAATCTGATGGGTTTGGGGATGAATCAGGATGTTCGCTGGTTTGATATCATTATGAATAATGCGTTGTTGGTGAAGATAGTGTAAAACTTCTGCCAATTGAATGGCAATGTCGAGAAATTGTTTTAGAGTGCGATCGCACTGTTGCCAATAGTCCGAAAGAGCGATTGACCCTGAGTCGGGCATCACCAAAGCATATCCATTCCCATAACTTTCCAAGGCAAGAGGTTTAACAATCTTGGGATGTTCAAGATGACGAGTGATGACGTATTGATTGCGAATATTTATCAACTCAATAACGTTGGGGTGAGGATTACGCAGCACTTTAATAATCACGAGTTGGTCGTTCCTGGTGCATAGTCCACGATAAACTTCGGTTCTCATGCCTTGGTACAAAGTTTCGTGGATTTGATAGCTGCTCAGATCGCTCATAGGGTTGTTAATGATGATTTCAAGAATTTTGCTTTTCCTTAACTGTTATGCTAAATTATCTCAGGCGACACCATAAATCTGGGTCTACCCTAATTATTAAAGAAGTATTCTGATTATAACCAAAATCAGCAAAACTACAGTAATACATGAATATTACTTGTAATACTATATCCGAAGTGATATGAACTTGGTTCAATTAGTCTTGCAGCATACCCTGAAAAGGATTCAGAAGCAGAATCACCGCCATCATTGGAGCAGTTGGCAATGTCTTCGCATGAACACCTCTGGAAAAAAGGCTTCTCTAAGCCCAATTCGACACCTGTGCCGAATCCCTTCAAGATCCAGAGGCGTCGTGTCAAAGCCTTATCACCAAATTTATCGCAAAAGGAGA
>CAZNNK010000069.1:1286-13148 GCA_964574085.1 uncultured Coleofasciculus sp. | reverse complement strand
GCCATGGGAGGTGATAATATAAGGAATTCTGGATAGTCGGCATATCCAGTGGGCAATAGAAATCAGAGGACAAAAAATAGTATTTGTGTGAATTATGTCGTAGTTCATTTTATGGCTAATGAGCCACCGCAGTAAAGAAGGGCTGACAATCAAGTCGTTTCTATGCCAACACGGAAAATACTGAATTTTATAATTTTTGTATACAATCCATGATTTTAGAGTATGATCTAGTCTATCTTTGCCATTGGCATTGGTTGTAATCACATCGACAGATATATTAAATTTGCTAATTTCTTGTATCAGTTCGATAATAACTTTTCCCGGTCCCCCATAATGATCCCCCAAATAGGGAGTAATCCATAAAACCTTCATTGTTGTTTAAATTGATTAAAAATTTATCTCAGGATGATTGATACACTCAAGCCTTTGTTACGCTACTTCAAATATAGTTGGCTTCACCATAGTGCTGAAGTCAAAACCAGATATTATCAAGACAACAATTCTACCTTAGATTCTCGGCAACTGGTCTTTTTGATCGGTTGTGGTCGTTCCGGTACTACTGTACTTGGTTCTATTTTATCTGATCACGACAATATTTCCTATTTATTTGAACCTTACCATCTCTGGGCAGCAATTGAGCCAAAAACTGATGCCCTCAATCTTTATTCTCAAATCGATCCGAATTTGTTAATGAATGCTAATTGCTGGAATGAGACCGCACAAGTTCGTTTCAATCATTTAATCAGGAACTATAAAAGCAACAAAAACAAGGGTGTAAGGCTTGAAAAAACACCCTTAAACGCTATGAGAATTGGCTATCTTAACGCTTTTGATCCCAAAGCTAAATTTATTCATCTTGTGCGGGATGGGGTAGATGTTTCCCTTTCCATTGAACGTATTGCCTCAATCAACAGTTATAAAATTTTTGGTAAACCTCAACTTAATCAGTGGTGGGGAGTTAAAAACTCTAAGTGGAACGCTTTGTTGCGAGATGGAATAGTTGCCGGATATTTTCCTGATGAAGTCCATCATCTCCAAAACCACCGTTCAAAAGCAGCGTATGAATGGCTAATCAGCTTAGGTGAGGTAGATAAATGGCGTGAATATCTAGGTTCTCGTTTCTATGAAATTACATACAATGAGTTGACATTACAGCCAGAAACTACATTACAAAATATCTGTAAATTCTTAGAATTAGATAGTCCCCCAATATGGTTGAGTCAAGCCATTCAGATGATAAAACCGCCTAACTTGAGCCAAGCCAATAGAATTAGTTTACCATCAGCCATGTGTGAGGCATTCAACTCTTATCAAGAACGATTTGCTTTCCCAAATCGGGCTATCCCCTTAAAACTTATCTGAAAAATGATGAATTACAGGCTACTGTGACTTGAACATTAGTGCAGTTTCAATTGCCTTAAATAGACCTTCAGCAAAATGCTGAGGGCTATAATTCGCAACAATAGTTTGGCTGAACTTCCCCATTTTAATACGTGCCTCTGAAGATTGCTGATGCATGGCTAATAAGGTATCAGTCATATTTTCTTGACTTTCTGGATCGAATAATAAGCCATTATAACCATGACGCACAAGTTCATGACAAGCTCCTACAGTATGACTACATAATATTGGCAACCCAGCCGCACAAGCTTCATTCACCACTAATCCCCAAGGTTCTTGTATGGCAGGATGCACAAAAGCCTGGGCTAAACCATACCAATCAGGGATTGCTTGATAACTGATAAAGCCAGGAAGATGAACACAGGCGTTTAATCTTTTTTCGCTAATAAGCCTGCGAATTGAGGGTTCTTCCTCGCCACTACCACAGATAACAAGATCCCAAGCTTGGTCTTCTCCAATTTGGTGCCGATAAGCAAAAAAAGCTTCTACAAGACGAAAAACATTTTTGCGTTTAATCAACCGAGTGACGACCAAAAAATAGGGGTTGTGGGGTATCTTGGTCTGGCGTTGTCTTGCCGCAAGCTGATTTTTACGTGCCTCCTCTGCACCTAAACAAAAATGTTTATTATCGACAGCATTATAGCCTAAAAAGATGCGATTTTTATCAAAACCTAACTTAAGTAAGTAATCTTGATGAAGTTGACCTCCGACCAAGGCGGCTTTATAGTTTCTAATATACAGCCATGATTTTATCTGTTCTTTCCACCATTGTCGTCTTTCATCATCCCATTTACTTTCGCTCATTAAAATTGCTGGAATTTGGTGTCGCTTACTCCAAGTAAGTGCAGCTTGGGATGTAGGAAAACCCCATCCAGGAATCGCCAAAACATCAGGTTTTATAGTGTCTAGGCAAGAAGGGATTAAAGAGGCTGCCACTTTTGACCAAGGACGGCGATCAAAAGTAGAGGGAGTCGTTTTTATAGGCAATAAGGTTTTGAGTGGAAATTTAATTTCATGATCTATATTACCCCAAGGACGTTCCTGGGTGTTGTCTGTAACTTGGACAGCAGTTAAATGCCAGCCTTTTTGTTCGCATGCAACAGATGCCGCATTTAGGCGAGCCGCATGATAGCCTCCAATATTATAGAAAATTACAACAACATGCATATTTTAAGCCGTAGTTAAGGCTGAATTATTCAATCAAATATAAAACTTTTAAGCGTGTGATGTACACCCAGACGTAGGGGAGCAAAGCTTGTTTCCTCATTGATTTACCGCATCATACCGAAAATTGCTATATTTATTCATAAGTAGGATCGTAAGTCTGGATATAAGAGGGTGACTTTAATCTAAAATCTGCCCGTTTCAACCAGAGCAATAGAAAGCAGGGCCAAAAAGCCATGCAAATCCAAGCATAAATTCCAGCCAAGTCGCCGCCACGCAATAGCGGGATTAAGCATGCACAGAGAATGGCACGGATTAAGGTACTAGCAAAGGGTTGTAACTTAGTCGTATAACGAATGATCGTCGCCAAAATGACTCCATAGAGTGAAGAACCTAAGACAATACCAATGATGCCAGCTTCAGCGTAAAATGAGCCAAATAGAGTCGGTGAAATTCCCAAAGTAAAACCAGTATTGGCAGTAATCAGACCCAATTGATTCATATAGCCTCCTACAGGTTTTTCGGGCCACAATGCTCTGGGGATTGGACGAAGCAAAACCTCTATATGCTCCATACCCCAGCGAAAATCTAACCGTTGGGGATAAACGTCCTGGAGCAGCACAAAACCATCGAGCATATTTGCATCTTCTGCACTGGACGCGCGTTCCCAAGCCGCTTGATTCAAAAGATCAGGATTTAAGTTGGGGTTACGTAGAGAACCTGCTACAGCAAACATACCGATAGCCACGATCGCGATAGTAGAGAGAATCAGAAGGCGAGTTTTTGGTCGATAGGAAGAGGCAATAATGATTCCACTAGCGCTAAGCCACCCTAAAAACTGGAATCGTCCACTACTACTGAAGGTGAAATTTGCCAAACTCAGCAGAATTGCAATGGCACTAATTTTACTGAGTGGTTTAGAAAATCCGCCAAACTTCCAAACACAAATGATTAGGGTTGCCACCCCAACCAGGACAAAGGGAAATAGACGGAGGTAACCACTAATTTGAAAAGCGAGAGAACGTCCGGCTGCAACTTGGGCAATGACGTTAGAGCGAGTGATAGCGACTAAGGGCAGGCAAAATAAACCCAATAGTAGGACTTTAGGACGTAGCCATCGTAACAAGAAGGGGTCTGCCTGGGGACTAGCGATCAGTAAAACTTGTCGTTGTCGCACCATATAAGTTGCCAATAGGCAGATCTGACCCAGTACTATGTAACTTAGAGCAACAACACCTGCCTCATTGGTAATGGGAGTAAAGCCAAAGCTGCCTAGATTAACCCAGCGATCTATACCGTTAGAGACAATTAAGTATCGATAGGATGCTACGTAAAATAGAAAGGTACTAATTAGTAATGGGATTTCATCATTGCGCCGCAGTAACCAAATCCCACTGATAACCAGCAGTGCAATTTGGGTAAAGATTAGCTCTGGGTATTCAAATAAGGGCATGAGATAGAGATTGGAGATTGTAATGCAATCGCGACAGGCTAAAACTAGACATATCAGTAGCTGCTTCGGCAAAGGCTTGGAGCTGCCTAGGGTTATTTAAGCAGAATTCGAGAGCGAGAGCGATCGCTTCCGCCGTGACTTCTGGTAAGATTAGCCCATTGACTCGATCTTTCACAACTTCACCACAAAATCTGGATGCTATTATCGGCAGCTTCCATGCTTGTGCTTCTAGTTGAACCAAGCCAAAACCATCAGAAATGGTCGGAAATAGGAAAACATCGGCGAGTTTATAGTACTCGGTAGTTCGATGGCGAGGGATAGCGCCAATCCACTTGATCTGCCTGTACATTCTAGCTTGCCTAGCAATACCTAGAGAACCAACTAACCAGAATTCTATCGGTTGATGATGTAGGAGTTCAGCCGCTTCTAAAATTGCACCAATACCCTTACGCAAAATCACTTGACCCAGAAACAGCACACGCAGAGGGCGTTTTGGAGAGAACGCTGCGGGGTAGGTTCGCTCAAAATTGCTGGCTGTCTCAGAGGGGTTGTAAGCAAGGGGAATAATGTCTATCTTATTTGCTGGAATACCGACTTGTTGCAAGGCTTGGCTTGACCAAGGGGAATTAACGACAATTCGGTCAGCTAGCAAACATTCTTCTTGCCAATTCATCCAGTATTGAGGTGGTGCGGGTTGCCAAGTAGAGTGGTAGTATGGATATCTAATATGTTCCTGTCGAACTAATGTTTCCTCAACTAGTCCTGGATCGATTTGACCTAGGATAGTGTACCAACCCTTGGTTTTGGCATAGCGGAACAGTTCTAAAGCAGCATAACTATAGGCAAAGAGGATAGGACGAGCGTTAAGTTTTGGCGTGATGGTTTCCAGTAACTCAACGGCTCGTTGTTGAAACCAGTGATTACGGGCAATAATACCTGTCCATCCTAAATTTTTTTGCAGGCGTTGCGCCAGTTCAAAGCGAATCAAAGAGTGAGTGAAGGCGTGGACGGAGGCTTGGGCTAAGTCAGGATGGAAGCGATCGCTTAAATTCGCTAAAACAGATCTCGGTAGCAATTTGAGTGGAAACTGAGGTAAGACCCAAGCATCGGTAATCAAGTGGGTAAGTTTTTCATGTTGGTGTAAAGCTCGTGGGATAGCATAATGTTCACGAGCACCTAGTTGACAGCAAATCCATGGTGGCACTTTATCAGACATTCGCTTTATCCGGTCGAGTGGTAACCCATGATGTTTTGATGGTGCGTGATTCTGAACCTAGCAGCCAATGGGGTTCGAGTAGACGGATATCTACTGCTCTTTTAGCTTTAGTAAAGAAATCCAGCACTGGATCAAGTAGATGGTCGCCATGAACTTCGACAACCTAATGATGGGGTTTTTGGATTAAGCCAGTTGCCCCTTCTAGCACATCAACTTCAGAACCTTCCACATCTACTTTGATCCTAGACTCCGCACTTCAACTTGAAGTACAAAAAACTACATGGCTGATACAGGCAAAAAGTCCGAAAAATTAAACCTTTGAATATCTTCTAAAGAAACAGTAATTGTTTTTGGGACTCTTGAGAGTTTTTTTGAGCAGCCTAAATTTAGGAGTATCTACTCTCCTTACACAGATTTATACCTGATCCAAAAATGCCCAAATTGCCACAAAGGTGAGTCACGAAAAAATCACAGATAATATTTTTGACAAGAGGAGGGCAAGAAGTTCAAAATAAACTGACGTTCATCCGTTAGATTAACTATCTGTTTAACTCCATTAATCACCACTGCATGAATCCCTTGAAAACATTGAAATATCCACCGTAATGTTGGGCGATTGGTCAGTTTGCCCACTTGATTTTTTATCCCAAGTTTAGCTCTTTGTAAATTCTTCCTGATTTCTCTTTGCCCTAAGTTGTAGACCAAGAGACACAACGTCATAACAAAGAGCATCGTTTCTACTCTTTGGGGGTTTTCGACGAATAGACTATCGGCAAAAAATACCGGGTCTTTCAAAAATCTAAATCCTCTTTCACAAGATTGTTGATTTTTGTAATTTAAAAGAATTTCGGCTGAATTTAGAACTTCTTGTTCGAGAACGTTCGTCGCTAGGATAAATCTTCCGGCTTGTTTTTCTCTCGCGGTAATTTCTTGCTCCTGTCTTTCTGGTTTGGCTTTGATTTTATAAGCGGTTTTACCCGACTTAATTATTTCCTTGCTGATCTGGACTTCAGCTAATTTAAACAGTTTCAGTTTTCGGTTTATTTCTTTTAACTTATACTTGGCTTGACTGGGATGCTCAAACTCTTCTTTCTCTAATTGCTTGATGAGTTTATAAGCTTTTTCTTCTTCTTTTTTTATTTGTTTTTCGAGTTTATTTAAATCACTGGCTTTTCTCGGCTGACTTTCTACGATTAACCATCTCTGTTTGATGCCTCCGTAGACAACGATTTCTTCTTTCCAGTTATAGTTTTCTAGGTTGAGGCTTGAGTCCGTTGGTTCTCCGGTCTTCTTCCTTTCTTCTATGTCTACCGTTTGAGCTAATTGTTTAGCTCTCTTTATCGTCATGGGTACTCGTGTTATCCATTGTAACCCTCTCATTATCTGAATATTTTCTTGAGTGTATAAACTGCTATCACCTACCACTATACTTGACCAATCCACCTGCTTTTTAAAAGAACTCAATAGGTGACCTAACACAGCTTTATCCGATTCATTTCCATCCCCGACTCTCATTAACAAAGGTATGTCTCCATCACTTGTTGTGACTAAGCTTAAAACACATTGCTTTAAGTCCGGGCGATGGTCACGGGAATATCCTTGGGTAATAATTATCGGTCTTTCTTTAATTAAACCTTCTTCTGGATTGGCTAATTCTCCATAGTTATAATCATACTCCCCATGCAGGTGAAATGATGTAATATCCGCATGATTAAATTTTACTTCTATCTTAAATGTCTTCGTTAAAGCGATTGCTATTTCTAGAAAGAGTTGAGTCAATCCATATTTATAGAGTTTATCCATCACTCGACCGAGTTTGTCATCATTTAAATAATCACGGTTAACTGAGTTCCCTAATAGTTTTTTAATGTCTTTATCTTCAAAAAAATTACTAAATAAGTATAAGGGCTTAGACACAAACCCTAAACCATTCAGAATCATCGCCTTAACAACTTGCCCCGATGAGATTTTTTCTCGCTTGTCTATTTCTAATTTTTCATTAATGATATCCACTATTCCTATTTCATCAATTAATCCAGCTATAATCCCCAAATGGTCTAGGTTTTTGACTTCTATTGTTGATTTAGACAAGGTTAATCTCTCTTTTAAATAGTTACAGCTAACTGGCTAATTATCTCAAGGTATCAATCCTCAGTAAAGTGAGTATTTATGCTTAGTGTTCTCGGAGACGTGTCTGTAACCTGTCATGTTACATTTTGAAGTGCGGAGTGTGGGTTAATAATGGCTTTCCATGCAGTGATGGACGTTCATCGCAAGCTTTGTCTAATGTGATCGTCGATTCATTCATTGGAGATAGAACCCACAAACAGAGGTATGAATTCAAAACTGATACCAGCATAGTCAGACCAAGTAGCAGGAATTGATAAGGCAGCTTGTTCACCTAATCCGGGTTCAAAGGCAATGATGTGACCCAATTTATTATATCGTTTGAGGGCTTGGGCACACCCATAGGTAAAATAGCCATGATTAGCGCCGACATCGAACACAACCTCAATATCAGGAAGAATCTGGTTAAGCCAAGGGTTCAGTATATGCTCATAAATGCCAAGGATCTTTCGCTTACAACAGGCGGGGTTCAGGATAAGGCGAGCCCCTCGAAAGGGACTGGCTAATATTCTCAAAGGAATTGGTTCTTGTCTTAGATAAGGAATAATATTCACTGTTACAATTCAAAGATTACCTAATTGTTGTCAAAAAAAGCAACCTTGATTTTCTCTACCCATAGTTTAGCAACCTCACGAGTTCCGGCTTCATTAAAATGAACCCTATCTGATGTTTCGCGGTAAGGTTGACCCAAAGAATCAGTATCAGGTCCTTGCCAAGCTATACCATCATCCCATAACCGTTTTTGAGCACTTCGCACAGATTCTGATATTTTGCCAGATCCATAGGTAGCACGAGCAACTAACCATGGGATGTTCACTTTCGCAACTTTCTGGACTTCATGAATTAGAGTGACCAGCCGAGTATAGTATTCATCTGAAGTCATTCCTTTATCGCTTTCCCCTTGATGCCACAAGATTGCTCGCACTCCGTATGGTTTAGAATCTTCAATTACCCTGATTAGCTGTTTAAAATAATCACTTTCTAATTTCCAATCTCGAATGCTACTGCCACCCTTAGCCACATTAATAAATCCAATTGGCATTCCAAGCTCTGTAAATAATATATCTCCTACTAGAGGCCATGGTGAGCCACCTCCACCACGAATTTGAGGATCGTCTCCATTTTTCCAAAGAATGGAACCATCTTCTTGTAACTGTCCAGCTTGAACATTATCATACTTTGATAAAAACAACGTTTTAGAACTCCCAGATGCATTGGATTGTCCTGCAACAATAAATACCTCTCCCACTCCTATTTGGAGTCCATTAGCCAATCGATAGCCTCTTCCTTGACTCCTTCCAAAAATTTTAATCCATCCCGGCAATACAGATACTTGACCTTTAAAGTATGTAAACTTAGGAGATGTATCAAGTAAGCTCCAGTCTTTTGGTTTAATTACTGTCATGTCAGAAGACGTGATAGCAACTTCAACTGATTCAGCTAACCAACCCACACGTCCAGATAGTTTTAGGATTGTCTGATCTTGTTCTGCTCTTTGAACTATCTGTTTATTTTGTAAGTTTGACCAAGTATGGATTTTAGTGTCTAGGAATAAATTAGTTCTCAATCCAAAAGCATTGGTCAATATAAAAATAAAAAACAATATAGCTATACAAACGATAGCTATGCCTATCAACCTATTCCTTTGTTTTAGATTATTTTTCATATTTTAATTTATTTGGGTAATTTTTAATCAAAGCAATTAAATTCATTCATTAAAGTAACCAGGCTTTATAGTTCAAAGTGTAATTCAAATCCCGTGATCGCTTCTTTATAAATCGGGCTGGATTACCGGCAACAATAGTATAAGCTTCTACATCTTTTGTAACGACTGAACCAGCGCCCACTACGGCTCCCTTACCAATAGTGATTCCTGGTAGGATAATAGCTCGGTAAGCAATCCAGACGCGATCATCAATGATGATATCTCCACCTTTGTCACTAAATTCCAGTGACTGTGGATCATGTCCCAGTGTTAAGAGAGTGGCTTCCGGGCCAATGGAAACATCAGCGCCGGTACGGATGTGGTAATGGCGTCCATCAAATAAGCAGCCGAAGTTAATCACATTGCGATTACCTAGATGCACTTTTCTCCCATTCAGAAATCGGCATCCCATTTGTACGGATGTGTCCTTACCTATCTCGGCTAAGTATGCTTTTAGATAAGTTATACGGATTTGGCGAGATGGTAAGTGACCAATCAGATGATTGTAACTGTACGCTAGAACACTACCCGAAAATAGTCTAAGATTCACAGTGACAAGGCTAATCAGGCTTATTGTTAACTCATGATATCGTATTTTCCTCTACTTATGTACTTAACGGTGTTTTCTTTGTCAGTTCTTGGGGTTATGCTTTTTGAATTTGCCTATTTTTGTTCCTAGATTTCAACCTGAACATAATCAATCGAGCTTTTGAGGAGACTTGACCAACGGGTTGATATATTTTATTTAACAACAAAAATTTGCTTAAATCTTTTTTGAAAGAAGAATCTTCTAAACTTAATCTATGGTCAAATATTTCTTTTGCATACTGATAAAGCTCAACGTCCAATAAGTTTTGATTTTGAATCAATGTTACTGTGTCTTCCGTAATAGTTGATTCGGCGGGTTTCTTGCTTTTATTCTGCTTGACATAAAAAGGCATATCTACCCAGCCAAGTTGTCGTTTTAATAACATCAGAGTTTCGTCAAATCTTTCGGTTAACCCGACAACGGTAAAATTTTCTTTTAAATTATTCTTGGCTCTTTCCAAAAGATTAATGGGTTGTCCTCTATCGCTCGAATTATACTTACCCGCAATAAACCGTGTTTGACCATTATTGTGGGCAGTACCACTACTAACGAATTCCGCCAAAGTTTTACCTTTCACTAAATGATGTTGAGGATGCGACTGGCTTTGAAGCAGATAATAATATACAGAAATTATCCGGTTAACCGGATTTCTTAATACTGTCATATATTTACAGGGACTATCCAACAGTATATGTAATCCATAAGTCATGTGTCCCCTAATCAGACGCACTGTATTTTGATTTTGATAGTATTTATCTTGTAATTTTTCGATATTTTCTTCTACTATTCCATGAATTGTTAAAATGTTATTTTTTTTATATTGTTGTTTGAGTACATCATATAAGGTTGTACCAGCCGTTTTAGGTATATGTAGAAAAATAACTACTTCTTGATGACTATTTGATATATTGGTCATTTCTTTACTTTTCTTGCATTAATTAACTTCGATAACATGAAACGACAGTGCAGTTAACACTGTCATCTTTTCCTCCTTCTATTATGTAGCCATGCTCACGCAATAAGGTAAGCAAAGAGTTGCCCTTAGTATTAAAGTAGTGGATTTCTATACTAATCCAGCGAGGGTATTGAGCATTTTCAAATAACGCCGGAAGCACTTCATATTCTGCTCCTTCAATATCAAGCTTGAACCAGCAATCCTGGTCACTTTTAGGTAGAATACAGGTAATTGGGACACCAGGGGGGTGTTCATCTACAAAACCAGTATGAGAAGAGTGGGCATGATAGTAAAGAGTGGTATGTTTTGACCAAAGACCTAGCTGATGAGTATCCACTTGCAAATGATTTAGCGCTAAGTTGGTCTGAAGTTGTTGAAAGTTGGCTATGTCAGGTTCATAACAAATTAATTGGGCATTAGGAAAGTAGCTGGAAGCGTGAAGTGCAAATATACCAATATTTGCACCGCCGTCCACAATAGTTTTAGGTTCAAAATCAGGAAGTTCATAGCAACCTCTGACTAATTCACCACCCATGAGATAGTCCGCCTCATTGCCCTGGCGCATAGATAAATATATGGATACTCCATTATAATTTAGATTGATTTTAATACAACCTTTTTTACCGAATTCATTGATGCGCCTAATAAACCAGGAACGCAGTTTAAGGCGGTGATGTCCCATTACGCCTAAACCAGCGATCAGGAAAGCTAGCCATTTGTCCTGTAAAGAGACTCCTTGCTGAGCATGATGGATAAGCTTAATAAGAGTAGATACAGTAGACATATAAATTAGTCAATAAATTAATTTTAAAGAGTTTTACTCAAACAAACCATCACCAAATCTGCATTCAGCGCCCACGAATTTTCATCAAAGTACCTCTGCCAATCTGGATGACAAGGATTTTCTAGCCAACGTTTAATTCCTTTAACAATAGAATCCTTATCATCTGGGTCAACCCAGATTCCCAGTTTATACCTTTGAATGACAGAATACAAAGAACCTTCACCGGCTGACGCAATGCAGGGTTTACGGTAATGAGCTGCCATGTTCAACACACCACTGGCAGAATGAAAAGTTTTGCTGTAAGTCAGAAGTACAATATCAGTAGCTACAAAAAAGTTTCCAATTTCTACATCTGGGATCAATTGGATATGCCACCGACAGCGTTCTGCAACTCCTAACTCGCTAGCTAACCCCTGGTAAAAAGCTACAGGTTTTTGACGGGATGACTGTTCTTTGCCGGCTATAATC
>CAZNNK010000069.1:0-1276 GCA_964574085.1 uncultured Coleofasciculus sp. | reverse complement strand
AATTAGCCATTGCCTGAATCACCAAGTCGAGATTCTTGTTATCTCGGATATAACCAAAAGCCAGCATGACTTTGGCATCAAGAGGCAACCTAAAATGAATTCGTGCTGCTTCCTGTGAGAGAGTGGGTTCTGAAAAAATATAGGTTCCATGAGGAATTACATTCGTACACAGTTGAGGTATAGGTCGAACGGTATCGAGTTCGACAGCTTCATGAACGAATGCTTCGCGCAGAAAGGAATAACCACAAGCAATAGACCAGCGATGCCACCAGCGAGGTCCAACAACAAAGTCTCGCACTGGATCGTGTACAATCGCGCCAAATACAACTCCTTTTTTCGCTAGTTTCCTTAAACGACCAGACCAAAGAGGAGCCAAATACTCCACATAAGAACTAAGCAACACATGCTGGGAACCTTTCTCCTCTATAAGATTAGCCAATTTATAAAAGTTTGTTAGAGTTATCCAGGTAAAATGTATAGCTTTTAAAGCTTTATTATAGATAGGTTTATGGGTAGTTATATCCTGCAAAATTGGCACAATATTATAATTTTCTCCCCGTCCAGTTGGATAGTTAGGAGTACAAATAAAAGTAACATCGACACCAAGCTCCACCAAAGCATTAGCCTGCTCGTGAGCATAATCAGCAATGCCACCATAACTAGCGGGTGAGTAGTATAGAAGTCTCATATCGTTTCAGCCGTCACGGACAGAATATTACTCAAATCATTCATAGTTACCAGCGCCTTACCCCTAACTGTTGCATCTTGACTCGGCAAACTTGACAATGTTTAAATCCATAAAAAAAGCCTTGCCAATATCCCACTATACTATTGATGCGATTGCCTAATTCCAAACCAATCACCCAAAGCCAGTAGGATGATTTGCCATAATTAGACAAGAATTGAATAGCCGTAAACCACCTCGCTAAGCGTCTAGACCAGATAAGCCAAGTGAGGATAACAGTTATGCAAAACAGCCACATCGGAACTCCGAATAGTAGGAGGGTACATAGGATCACTGCTATCGAAAGACTCAGCGTCTCCAGCGCTAGCAAGGCTCCTACTTTAATTCCATAATTTAGAAAAAAAATCGCTTCTCCAGCGCCTCGGAAATTGCGTCGTGCCTCCTTCCAGTAACTTTTGAGTTTGGGAAATCGATGCCAATAACATATTGCTTATGGGGCAGCCGCAATTTTACGCTTAGCCGATACCATCCAGAAACTGAAAATAGCGACATCCCCCGTCAACGATAAATCTTCAGGATACTTACCAAAAT
>CAZNNK010000068.1:0-13231 GCA_964574085.1 uncultured Coleofasciculus sp. | reverse complement strand
CAGCTACCTTATGTTCCTTATAGCCTTCTGCCATCTGCCTTCGGACTTCTGCCTTTTGCTATTTCCCATGAGCGCAAGCCATCTTGTAAACTTGGTGAAAAGCTCGATGACTACAACATTCCAATCGAATAGGATTCGCTGCCCAACTTTTAAAATCGGGGGCTAATCGAATCATCTTTTGCAAAATGCGATCATCAATCCACAAAACCAGTGGAAAAGGAAACTGTTTGCGAAACTCCTCACGCACCAGATTGGTCGCACTTAAGAGTTGATCAATAGCCACCACCGAATCAAGACCAAAGACGACTACGGCTGGTGGTGGTGGTTCATCCAAGGATGTGAGAATTGCCGTAAACAAAGTATCTACCGAGGGACGCAACATCACACCTTGAATAGGAAGCGAAGAAAGTTCTTGTAGCTGGTTCAATACGGACAGGGGTTGGGGTGAAAACTTGCAGCACACCAAAATCAGGGCAAAGTGACCTTGGGACATCATAATCGCTCTGGCAAGCTTTCTCAGGGATTGTCCGTTATTGGGGTTGAAAGCTTGTGCTTCTATATTAGTCATAGGAAGATGCTGACCGTTTGTCCTAATTTGAATGCTTGGATTTTATCTGAGTTTTTCGCTGGCATTATTTGTACTTTTAAATAAAAAAATAATCCCACTTCCTAATTTCTAATACATCTGGATGAAGGAGTATAAACCGATAAAGGACAACAAGGAATGGCTTCCCCAATCCGTTCAATTGTAATAAAACTTAAAACTTCTATCCAGTTCAGATTCCCTGGGTTAGGGTGGAAGTCTCTGGTGTCGCATGGTAGGCTGACTCGCTCAATCTCCCCTGCCGCCGTATGTCCCATCCTCTTCTGTCTGATCGCGCTGAACCATTCTACTCATCTAACGCCAAGTTTTGTTAACCTAGCCGATGGATATGGGTTCAGCCGTTTAGGGGGCTTTATCCTAGACCCTGCTGAGGCAATCATGAGGAAATAAGGGAAATTGGCAAAGATTCCTGACCTAAAGACAGTATTACTCATAAAATACACCTTAAATGTGAAATTTTTGGGTAAGTCTAGTGAGTAAGCTAATCGGAAAATTTTACAAAACTTAAAATATCTGCCAACTCGCCCATGTTATCAACCAACAATCCAGAAATGTTTGTAGCCAAAAATACAAAAATCTCTAGAGCAACGTTGCGAATCAGTCAGAGTCTCAAAACTCCAAACGATATCCTCATGCCTCATCCGACAGCCAACGGTGACCAGTGGCTGGGGCAACCTTTGCCTAACTCAGCCAGTCATTCCTGATCAGTAAGGGGTGCAGTCTGTCAATAGTGATATCTCTCGACTTGCTACTTTATGAAACAAATTGTCAAAACGTTATTTACAGCCTTTGCCGATGGGCTAGTTGTGTTTAGCCGTGGTTTTGGGCATCAGGCTTGGTTAATGGTTCTGTTTATGTTTGGTTTGGGTTTCGCCTTATGGTTACCCACCCTAGCTCACGCTCAAACCGGGCTGAGCGATATCCAAGGAAATTGGGCGCAACCCTGTATTGAGCAGTTAGCACAGCAGCAGATTATTCGCGGTTATCCCGATGGTCGTTTTCAACCCAATGCGCCTGTGACGAGGGCTGAATTTGCCGCCATGCTCGGTAAAGCCTTTCCAGATGCGCCAGAGATACGCACGGGCGGAAAATTTGCCGATGTGCCAACTCAACATTGGGCAAGTCAGGCGATTCGCCAAGCCTATCAAACTGGATTTTTAGCGGGTTATCCGGGTGGAATCTTTCAACCGAATCAACCGATCCCCCGTGTGCAAGCCTTAGTCTCTCTAGCGAGTGGGTTGAAGTATGTTCCCCAGCAACCAGCCGTTGCCACCTTGCAATCAGCCTTTGAGGATGCGACAACGATTCCCAATTATTCCCAAGGCGCGATCGCAGCCGCTGTAGAAAATAAGCTTGTGGTCAATTATCCCAACGTGCAAACCTTCAAGCCAAACCAAAATGCCAGTCGGGCTGAGATTGCCGCTTTTTTGTGTCAAGCGACTCAAACCGCTGAGTTGATCCCCTCCCAGTATATTGCCAAAGTCAATACTCAAGTCCCCAATTCGGCTGAAGCTGAGTTACGCGGGGTATGGCTGACGAATATTGATAGCCAAGTCTTATTTTCCACTCAAGGCATTACCGACGCCATTCAACGCCTAGACCAGCTTAACTTCAATACCGTCTATCCCACTGTTTGGAATTGGGGCTATACCCTATACCCCAGTCAAGTTGCCGAACGGGAAATTGGGCGTGCCGTGAGACTGGTGACTCCGTTAGATGAATCCCTTGATCCCAATCAGGGAACCCAAGGACGAGATATGCTCAAGGAAATCATCCAACACGCCCATCAAAAACAGATGAGGGTGATTCCCTGGTTTGAATTTGGATTTATGGCACCGGCTGACTCGGAGTTAGCTCAACGTCACCCCGATTGGCTGACGCAAAATCGCCAAGGTGGGAAGATTTGGCAAGAGGGAAGTCACGATCGCGTCTGGCTGAATCCCTTTCACCCGGAAGTGCAGCAGTTTATCCAGGATTTAGTGGTTGAGTTAGTCAACAACTATGATATTGATGGCATTCAATTCGACGATCACTTTGGTGTCCCCTCTGAGTTTGGTTATGATCCCTTGACCGTTAAGTTCTATCAACAAGAACATCAAGGTCAATCTCCTCCTCGTGATCCCAACGATCCAGAATGGGTACGTTGGCGGGCAAACAAAATTACCGACTACTTAAACCAACTTTTCCGAGCGATTAAAGCGCAAAAGTCGGATGTGATTATCTCCCTGTCTCCCAATCCTCAAGATTTTTCCTATGAATTCTTTCTTGCTGATTGGTATACCTGGGAACGCCGGGGTTTAGTCGAAGAGTTAATCGTACAGATTTATCGCAATGACTTTGATCGGTTTATTACAGAACTCGAACAGCCGGAAGTACAGGCGGCGCGACGCCATATCCCTGTGGGGATCGGCATTTTAGCGGGATTAAAAAATAAGCCGATTCCACTATCACAAATTCAAAAGCAAGTAGCAGCCGTGCGTCAGCGAGGATTTGCTGGGGTATCCTTCTTTTTCTACGAAACCCTGTGGAACAACGCGCCCGAACCCTCACCGCAGCGTCAGGCGACCTTTCAGGCACTCTTTCCCCTACCCGCGCGATCGCCTGAGATTTCAGCGGATTGGGAAGTCTCTGATGAGTTTTGAGGGTTGACAAATAACAAATGACGATCCTAACCGTTCAGGTTCAACTTAGCGGCTGAGATCAACATTACTGCTTTCTAATTTGACGATGGAACCAGAAGCATCGGTGCGATAGATCCAACGGTGTTGTCCCTTGGCAACAGCCACTTGCCATCCAGATACAGGCATCGGCTGACAAGAAGCTTCTGCCTCCGCCAATTCTAGACAATCATCAGACCAGGTATGGGGTTGCACCTCAACCAGGTTAAGTTTTGAGGAAGGCACTCGCGTATGCTCGGATGCATGTTGCAAAACAATATGACCAATCGCCGTAGATAGCTGAGGATTTACCTGAGGAGACTGATTCGTCATTTCTTTATTCTTGGGGGATAGATGACCCACACTAAAGGACAAAATCAGAGTAAAGGCAATGGCTTGGAGAATTAGACGGGGTTGGATAGTGGGGTTTTGAAGGGTTGATGTTTCCGAGTTAGTGGGTTTAATCGTTTTCATCGCAAATCTTACATAAGGGGGCTTAAGTTCAGATAGCGTACCAATCGGTAGATCACAGCACCCCAATGCCGAGTTGAGCCGGAATCTAGCCGTTTATTCCGGTTACAGCATTTTAAAATCGATTGCTATAAAATTTTTAATCAGGAAGAAGCAAAGATGTTGTTTGATTGGACGCTACCCAAAGGCAACATCTACAGAATCAAGTCACACGTTGTTCTCTGCGCTTAACTCAATTCTGAGAGTTTTTCAGTCTAGTCACTCGGCTTAATGAAGAATAGCTACTCTTTGTATATATTATTTTAACTGATAAAACCATAAATTTCTAGCCGCCAAAGACCCAGATGCTTATAAACTAACTGTTATAGAGACTACATTTAAGCTCGCCCCCCATCGAATGTCCCCGGCAACCTCGGGCTGGCTCCAAAAACACTTCTATACCATGATCCCGGTTCTGCCTTACTGATGCGTACTTCTGGGCTGCTGATCAACACAGATGAGGAACTGGGAAAGTGATAGAAATGAGGCAAGTCTAATCGATAAGCATAAATTATGAGTACAACGAATGATGCACGGCAATATGCACCTGCCACTCAACGCAACCGCGAACCGATTCTGGAAATTCTACGTCGGGTACTGCCCGCAAAAGGTACAGTTTTAGAAGTCGCCAGTGGCACTGGAGAACATGCTGTTTTCTTTGCCCCACGTCTAAAGCCGCGTCAATGGTTACCGTCTGATCCCAATCCTCAGATGCGTGCCAGCATTGCCGCATGGTCTACCTATGAACCTACGGATAATCTTTACCCACCCCTAGCCATCGATGTGCGGAAACCGAGTTGGTCTGTCGAGAAGGAGTCGTCTGTTGATGGGGACACCTCACCCTTGAATGCGATAGTCAGCATTAATTTGATTCACATTGCCCCCTGGTCAGCTTGCTTGGGACTGATAGCTGGGGCAAGTCGTTTGCTTCCTCCCGGGGGCATTCTCTATTTATACGGACCATTCAAGCGCAATGGACAGCATACTGCTGCCAGTAATGCTGCCTTTGATGCCTCATTGCAGGCGTCTAACCCAGACTGGGGTGTGCGTGACCTTGAGGATGTTGTGGCAATCGCCCAAGATCACCATCTCGTCTTGGATCAAATCTATCCCATGCCTGCGAACAATCTTTCCGTCGTCTTTGATCATTCTTGAGCAGTTTGTGTGGCTTTTGCCAAAAGATGGCTACGAATACATCCGCTATGCCAAGTCCAGTTCGGTTGAGAGTCCAAGGGATTGTATTGCGCCCAAATCTTGCCACTGTGGGTTTGATAAAAGTCTACAATTTCTGCTGTTGCCTCACCTCCCCAAGGTGCTTTTACCGTAATCGAGTCCCCTTTGTGAAACAGTTCACCAGCTTCATTGGTCGCTTCTGTAACCGGAGGGGGTGATGGTTTCTTTTCAACGGATTTGGCGGGGATAGGTTTGGGTTTAATGACTAGATAGGGTTTCTTCTCTTTAGCTGGAGGAGTAGCTGGGGCAGAAGGTTGAGTTGACTCATCGGGTTTCTTCTCTCTAGCTGGAGGACGGGCTAGGGCAGAAGGTTGAGTTGACTCATCGGGTTCCTTTTCTTCTGCTGTTGGAGGATTAGCTGGAGCAGAATCCGAGGTTGACTCGGTTGTTTCTTCTGTAGCTGGAGGACGGGCTGGCTGAGAACTCTGGGTTGACTCCTCAGTAGCAGGAGGATTAACCTCAGTGTTCTGGGGTGATTCCTCAACTGTTTCCCTGGATTCGGATTTCTCTGTGGTTTCAGCAACATTCGACCTCAGAGATTCGTCGTTGGTTTTTTTGCGGCTGGATTTTTTTTTGCGAGCCATAGCAGTCTGGTAGTTGTCAGCTTATTAGAACCTGAATTTTTCTGTCGGGGGTGGGGGTATTACCCCTCATCTCATTCTGAACGAGTTGGGTTAGGGTATATATCTGGGGTGCATCTACATTTACCCTATAATACTCAGAGCTTCAGGAAATTCCATACATTGATCCTCTTGCCCTCCAATCGAGACAGTTGGTAAAATCCCCCATCCCTCATCTGGCGTCAATCGCTACAATCTAAAAGAATATCAGCTTAAGATTAGCGTAATTGGCATGATTCCTACAGTTATCGAACAATCGGGTCGCGGTGAACGCGCTTTTGACATCTACTCTCGTCTGCTGCGAGAACGCATCGTTTTTCTAGGACAACAGGTTGACTCAGATTTAGCTAACTTAATTGTGGCTCAACTCTTGTTCCTAGAAGCCGATGACCCCGAAAAAGACATTTATCTCTATATCAACTCCCCAGGCGGTTCCGTAACCGCAGGAATGGGGATTTACGATACCATGAATCAAATCCGTCCCGATGTCTGCACCATCTGTGTGGGTTTGGCGGCGAGTATGGGTGCGTTTCTCCTGAGTGCTGGAGAAAAGGGTAAACGGATGAGCTTACCCCATTCCAGAATTATGATTCACCAGCCTTTAGGCGGCGCTCAAGGACAGGCGAGTGATATTGAAATTCAGGCAAAAGAAATTCTGTATCACAAACAACGCCTCAACCAGCTTTTGGCTGAACATACCGATCAACCCCTGGATCGAATTGCTGAAGATACAGAACGGGACTTCTTTATGTCAGCCGAGGAAGCCAAGGACTACCGCTTAATTGATCAAGTGATTAATCGGCGTCCTTCCGCTACCCGGACTCCCGTGACGGTGGGCTAGCCAATTCAAAACTCAGTCGGGGCGGGTTTTGAACAAGCGTTATCATCAACAGCAAGACGAAAACTAAACCCGCCCCTGTAAACTCAAATCTGATTATTCGGGTGTTGGTTCTAATTCGAGATGATGCAAGAAGTCGAGTAACTCTTCATCGGTTAACAACTGACGCGATCGCTTACCATAAGTTTCGATTAGGTAATCCCGTCCCTGTTGAGTCGTCCACCCGAGCCGTTTCATTTCCACACTGGTTCGGGCAATAATATCGGACATGTCAGTGGGGGTTTCGGATTTGGGTTGACTCTGGATATCGGTTTCAGCTTCCTGTGATGCAGGTGTATGAAATGGAGGTGGTGTTGAGTCTGGCTCTAATGAAGACGGAGTTACGTTCACTGGGGTAGGTGTCTCTTCCTGAAACAGAGGCGTCTGTGAGGCTGATACGTCCTCGGTTATGGACAGCGACTCAACCGTCTCCGGAAACGTTACTGTCGGTTCAGAGGTTGGGGTGGGTTTTTTCTCCGTTGGGGAAGGTGGTTCAACCGTCTCCGGAAACGTTACTGTTGGTTCAGAGGTTGGGGTGGGTTTTTTCTCAGTTGGGGAAGGTGGTTCAACCGTCTCTGGGAGGGGTTCTGTCGGTTCGGGGGGTGAAGTGGGTTGTGCTGATGTCGGCTGAGTCTCTAGGGGACTAGGACTGGGAGTGTCTTTAACCTCCGGTGTTGATGCTAAACGTTTTGCAGCAAAAGCGGGAACGGAGTTGGGACTCGACTGAGGAGATGAGGAAAATTCCGGTTCCGCCGCCACTGGCGTTTGGGCGTGGCTATGAGGTGGAGATGTTTCGCTGTCTGTCACACTCTCCCGATCAACCCCTAATACGGTTATCGCTCGTTGTCTGGCTTGGTCTTCTGCTAATTCCACCGTTTGAGCCGCCGCTAGACCCGTTGATCGGGTGACACCATCAATTTCCACGCTGACGCGCACAATATATTGACCATGATCGATCGCTAAAAGATCACTGATCAGACTCCCTTGAGGATAAGAAACTCGAAATTTATTCAATGTAGGATTCATAAAACTGACTTAACGCGGTACATGGACAGGGTACATTTTGAACAGTTGGCATAGACAGCGACAGTCGTATTAGTACGATGAGAGCCTGTCTGCACAAACATGTAACATAATGTTACATAGACCCGAAGCACAGTCCTGGGGCTTGGGAAACTCCCTAGGACAAGAAGGGGTAAGTGCAAGCTACCCTTTAATCAACGGCGATTTAGTACAAATTTACCAATTCTTGACGCCTGTTGCACTTCGGCATACCAACAGACATTTAACGCCACAAATGCATAACTTTTGACAGTTGACTTCCAAGGTAGGGGCACGAGAATCTACAATAATGACATACTGTCCCAGTTGACTGTAACTCACCTACTCCGGCAAGGAAGCCCCCATTGTAATCTGTGATTCAACGCGGGGAGGAATTGCCAGTCTGTTAAAGTTTGAATTATACTCATTTTCGTGAGTTTTGGATAAACGTGAAGCAAGTATTGACAATAGTTGTAAAACTTCAACCCACCGAAGAGCAACAAAGGCTGCTCATGGAAACGGCGGGAAGTTTTGCTGCCGCTTGTAACGCGATAAATGCCACAGTTAACCCAAAGCTAACGAATCGAAATTCAATCCAGGCAGTTTGTTACCACGACATCAAAGCCCAATGGGGGCTGACATCAAACCATGTAGTGAGAGCTTGTGCCCGGGTAGCCGCCAATCGCTTAACAGCCAAACACAAAGGCAAAAAAGTGAACGCTTTTAAGCCGACAAGTTTTGACTGTGATGCCAGAACATTTCAGTTTTTCGAGAAAGACTGGACAGTAAGCCTAAGCACGATTGGGAAGCGGGTAAGGTGTCTGCTTCGTGCCAGTAACTACCATGCAGTAAACCAGCCTGGAGGCTCGGAACTATTGTCCTGTGCAATAGAACCAGGGCTACTAAAAGCCCATACTATACCCGGAAGGGTTGGTGTTGGGTAGTTTACGCATCCTTGCCGCAACGCGATTAAGCGAGCGAAGATCGGCAATTATCCGTAACAGGTCGTGGGTTAATAGGTGTCCGTCAACCTGAAACTGGATAGCTCAAACACTATCCGCTTGATCGCGATCGCGTCAGCAAAAGACGGTTTGATTCTGACAGATCCCATTCTGTTAGGAACCTCTCGGCTTACAGCCGTGGGCTTGAAAAAGCCCATACCTGACGAGCCTAAGACCTACATGGTCTACGTTATGCCCAAGAGTTAAAGTTCCTACCTTGGGGTGTGTGCCAGCCCTGAGCTGCTAGAACTTCAGCATTAAACAGGTGTACAGGGTTAAGCCAGTGTGCTGGAGAAAGTACCGAGGCATAACATTGGCAAGGCAAACGTTACCCCAGTTAAATGGGAGCGCCCTTCACGTGAGCGTATTGCCACTAGGCAAATTCAAGTAAACGCCGGATCAAAGAAAAAGGATTGTTGGATGGAATTTTCAATCGCTACATTACTCTCCAATTTGACCGAGGACAAGTCAGTCGCCCCCAAAGTTTTAGAGAAGAAACTGGGGTGTTATGACTCCGAAAGTCTGCAAAAACTCCAGATTGCTCTGGATGTGCTGGAGAAAGTGGGCATTTTAGTCAAAGAACGGGGTCGGTATCGACGCATCTATGAAGAGGATGTGGTCGAAGCCAAACTGCGCTGTTCGAGTAAGGGATTTTGCTTTGCGATTCAAGATGTTGAAGGTGCTGATGATATTTACATTCAAAAGAATCATCTGAGTACCGCCTGGAATGGCGATCGCGTTTTGGTGAAAGTGACCAAAGAAGGAAGTCGTCGCCGTTCTCCAGAAGGACAGGTACGGTTGATTCTCGAACGAGTGAATCCCTCGGTACTGGCACGAGTCAGACAGGCGGAAGATGGCAGTTATCATGCGGTTCCCCTGGATGATCGTCTGCTATTTGAACTGGATTTACGACCCAATAGTGCCCCTCTGGAGAATGCGGTCGATCATCTGGTGCATGTGCAAGTTCTGCGCTATCCCCTGGGACAAAACCCCCCTCAAGGTAAAGTGGCTCGCATCCTAGGGAGTGATGCCGAAGACGCCGCCGATACGGATATCGTCTGTTGTAAACATGATCTCCGCCGCCAGTTTCCTGAGGCCATAGTGCAAGCCGTCGAAGCCTTACCCGACTCACTCCGCAAAACCGACTTAAAAAAGCGCCTGGATTTGCGGCAGCGGCTGACGATGACGATTGAAGACCAATCTAACTCCCCAGATAGCGCCATTGTTGAAAATGCCTTAACCCTGGAAAAAACCAAAACCGGAAATTGGCAGGTAGGCATCCATATCGCCGACGTCGCTCATTGGATACCCCTCGATTCACCCCTGGATAGAGAGGCACGCAAGCGAGGAACGGCTGTTTATTTGGGCGGTACGGTTCTGCCCCTGCTCCCGGAAAAACTCCTATCTCAGGTGTCTCTGGTGCCCGGTGAAGATCGCTTAACCCAGTCCGTGCTGCTGACGTTAACCGAATCTGGACAACTGGTTGAATTTGAAATTCAACCCAGTGTCATTCAAGTGGATCACCAACTCAGTTACGAACAGGCACAGGCATTGTTGGGTGGACATGAAGAGAGCGAACCGGAACTCGCACCGATTGTAGACAAACTCAAGCAACTCTTCTTCAGCTTATCTCCAGCACTCAGAGCCGTGCGACAGCAACGAGGCGCCTTTGAATTGAATGGAACACTGCCCAAAGAAGCCATTGCCCGACCCATTCCCCACAGTAAAGATGAAGGGCGGCACGGGGCGATCATGGTTTCGGGTTCGATGCCGTTGCGATCGCTCCTCGCAGAACTGATGGTGTTGGCAAATCAAGTGGTGGCGTCCCATTTGCATGCTTTATCCTTGCCAGGGATTTATTGTGTTCATCCGACTCCCGATTTAGAAAAACTGGAAGACTTACTCAAGTTAGCCAACAATCTGGGACTTGATGTTGAGCAATCCTTGGAGGACGATGTAACCTCCCAAGACTATCAGCGCTTGACCCAAATCTTGGCAAAATCAACGGCGGCTAAAGTCCTGAATCACTTACTTCAGGGAACTTTAAAACCGATCGCCTATGGTTCTAAACCCGGATTACACTTTGGTTTAGCATTAGATACCAGCTATTGCCACGCTGTCTCCCCCCTGTGGCGCTATGGGGATTTATTTGTTCAACGGGTTTTAGAGTACACCTTTAGCGAAGGACGCGATCGCCGGACGACTCGGTCTAAAGATCGGGTTAATCTCCACCATAGTAGCGCCCATGGCAATATTAACTGGAATGTTTTACCCCCTGACATTCAACAGGAGTTAGAAAGTCAATTAAGCACCTTGATTCCCCATCTCAATGACCGGGAAAAACTCACCGAAGATGCGGAGATTGATTTAGAGGGCTTGAAAAAAGCCGAGCAAATGAAAGAACGCACGGGTAATGTCTTCAGTGGTTTGATTACAGGCGTGCAATCCTATGGCTTCTTTGTCGAAATTGAAGACTTGTTGGTGGAAGGATTGGTTCACGTCAGTTCCCTGAAAGATGACTGGTACGAATATCGCTCTCGTCATGCTTGTTTAGTCGGTCGCAAAAACCGCACGGCGTATCGATTGGGCGATCATGTCGAAGTTCAAGTCAAGAGCGTGGATTATTACCGTCAACAAATTGACTTGGTAACCGTTAGTGGTGGTAGTGTGGCAAGTAATGAAGATTTAGAGGATTAAATCTTTAGTCATTGGTCATTGGCTATTTTTTGAACCGGATAAAAGACAAAGGACTAATGACAAAGGACAACGGACAAAGGACGAATGACCAATGACTAGCTGGTATACTCTTAATCTTGTCGATGTTCTCAAACAGCTTAATACCGATGCCGCCATCGGGTTAAGTGAGAACGAGGCTCGGCAACGTCAGGACATCTACGGACTCAATGAGTTAAACGATCGCCCCCTGGAAAGTCCCTGGAAAATTCTGTGGGAGCAGTTTACGGCAACGGTGGTGGTGGTGCTGATTGTGGCGGCGGTGGTTTCGGCGGTATTGGGTGAATATAAGGATGCGATCGCGATTTTTGCGATTGTGGTGTTTAATGCCATCCTCGGTTTTCGCCAAGAATACCAAGCTGAACAGTCAATCGCGGCGCTGAAAAAGCTGGCGGTGCCGATGGTGAAAGTGCGTCGCGATGGCGTCTTAGAACAACTGTCCGCCCGTGAACTGGTACCAGGGGACATCGTTATCTTAGAAGCCGGGAATTTAGTCCCGGCTGACTGCCGATTGCTCGAAAGTACCAACCTCCGCACCTCAGAAGCCTCCCTCACCGGGGAATCTGAACCCATCGATAAATTTGCCCAACGGATTGCCACGGCGAATCTGCCTCTGGCAGAACGACAGAACATGGCGTACATGGGTACAGTGATTAGTTATGGGCGGGCATTAGCCGTCGTCACCGAAACCGGGATGAAGACGGAATTGGGTCAGATTGCCAAAGCGATTCAGGGGATAGAACGGGAAGCCACCCCCCTCCAGCAACGATTAGATCAACTGGGATGGGTGTTAGCGATCGCGATTTTAATTCTAGTCCTAGTTATCTTTGGGTTGGGGCTACTCCAGGGCGAATCCGTTCGCTTAATGTTCCTCATGGCAGTTAGTTTAGCGGTTGCGGCGATTCCCGAAGGATTACCCGCCGTCGTCACTATAGCCTTAGCCTTGGGTGCTCAACGGATGCTGAAACAGAAAGCCCTGATTCGGAAATTACCCGCCGTAGAAACCTTGGGTTCAGTCACCACGATTTGTTCAGACAAAACCGGGACCCTCACCCAAAATCGGATGACCGTGACTCATCTGGACTTGATTGGGCAGCAAATTGAGTTAACCATACCAGAACTCGATGCGTTAATGATGCCCTCGGAAAAGGATGAACAGTCGCAACTGTTAAAAGAAGAACCCACAGCCGCCTTACTACTCACGGCGGCGACGCTGTGTAATGATGCGATCGTGGAGTTCCATCTGGAGCGAGCCAACCCAATCCAGGTTCTCGGAGATCCCACAGAAACCGCTCTGATTGTCGCCGCCACCCGTTTTGGGTTATGGAAAACCGATATAGACCATGGGTTTGAGCGAATCACCGAGGTTCCCTTTGACGCGGAACGCAAGCGGATGACTACAGTTCACGAACTCCCCACCACCGCCGATAAATGTCCAGAGGAATTAAGTTGGCTTAAGCCTTGGGGATTACTGTTTAATCATGCGCCCTATATTGCCTTTACTAAAGGAGCGGTTGATAGTCTCTTAGAGATTTCCAGCCAGGTTTGGCTCGATGATCAGATTACTCGATTAGATAATAGCTGGTATGAGCAAATTTCTCATGCCAACAACCAACTGGCTGAAAATGGCATCCGCGTCCTGGGTATCGCCGTTCGTCCGATAGACTCTCACCTCCTCGCCACACTTCCCCTAGAACGAGACGAGGATATTCTCGAAAAAGACCTGATTTTCATCGGTATGATTAGCATGATCGATCCGCCCCGTCCGGAAGTCAAACAGGCAGTTTTGACCTGTCAGAAAGCGGGAATTCGTCCCATCATGATTACTGGCGATCATCCCCTAACCGCACGCCATATTGCCTCGGACGAAGGTATTTCCACCAATGTTTTACTGTAAACACGTCAGGATATGGCAAAACTATCCGCCTCAGAGTTAACCGAAAAAGTTGATCAGG
>CAZNNK010000067.1:0-13299 GCA_964574085.1 uncultured Coleofasciculus sp. | reverse complement strand
TCTTACCCGGATTTATCAACCCATACGGATCAACCAGTTCCTTAAACTGCACCTGTTCCACATCAATCGTCTTACGTCCCCCATCTTCCAGAATATAAGTATGGGGATTGGCAATAAACGCCCCCTGTTCTTCGTGATAGCGAATAATCTCATTTAACCGTTCCTCCGTGGTATAGCGAACCAGTTGTAATCCCGCTGGAATCGCTTGACCATTCACTCGCAGAAACTCTAAATGCATCATCACTTCATCACCAAAATGATCATACAATTTCTCCACCCGTTCCAACGTAAAAAAGAAGGTTTGCAAATACGTCAGTGTCGGGTCAAGACTCCGGGCATGTAATGTGGTATGATTCCAGGTAAACTCAGCTAAACTTGTGCCTTTACTCCCATCTTGGGCAGATTTTTGATAGGTAATTTCCCCGCCATACTGCCGCACTAAGTCCTGAAACGCTTCTAAACAAGACTCCGCTATCATTAATAAAGCACAGTGTTTCCCATCGGGTAGGTATTGCTTCAATCCACTAAAATAGGTTGGGATGGGATGAGCATGAATACTAATCAACTTTTTCACCAACCCATCCGCATCACCTAAAGCCTGACCAAACTGAGCAGCCGTGATAAAGTTATCGAAAATAACAATTATTTCTACCCAGGCATAAGCCGGGGCTAGAGGAACTTCTAACTCCGTAATAATCCCATTCGTGCCATAGGCGTGATTCACCTTCTGCACATCATCTCCCCGTAACTCAATCACACGGGGTTCGTCCTCCAGTGTAACCACACGCACAGCCAAAAGATTGCCGCGATCGCGCAATTGCCCATAGTTAATTGAACCAATTCCCCCACTTCCGCCACCAATAAAGCCACCAATCGTGGCGCTGCGGTACGTTGAAGGCACCATCCGCCATTCCCAGCCAATGTCCCGCGCCTGTTTATCAAACGCCGCCAACTTCACCCCCGGTTCCACACAAGTCTTACCCGGTTTAATCCAGCGAATCCCATTCATCCGGGTGGTATCCAAAATCACTCCACCGTGCAGCGGAATACATTGTCCATAATTCCCCGTTCCCGCGCCTCGAATCGTCAGGGGGATTTTGTGCTGGACACAGATTCGCGCCACCTGTAGCACATCCGCTTCAGTCTGAGGGCGTACCACCAGATTCCCTCGCTTATCCCCTAACAGGGGTTGCAGAACCGGACTGAAATGGTAATAGTCCAGAGATAACTTAGCCACCTGAGTCGGTTCAGTAATCGTTTCTATCCCCGCGAATTCCGAGGCTAAGGCATTCCAGTCAAAGGATTGGGCAGGAGTTGAGGTCATTGCTGGTTAAGGATGGGAACACTAACAACGATTGATGAACTGCCGCGTTTGGCTTCACGTTAACTTTCTATCTTACTGCATATCCAAACCTGTAATAGTTCTAACTCTGTGGGGACGTTCAACCGGGAGGAGTTGCGCGAATCTAGAACTAGAAGCGATTGATAAGCGTTTTGACCCATTCATTTTCATAGCACTAAACTCAAGTGCTAGAAACAACTGAATTAGCAACGAAACAGGAGAACTCACGATGAAAACCATTAACAAACTGACTCTCGGCATCCTAACATCCACCTTCTTTATGGGTGCTTTGATGGGCATTAGTTCAGAAGCCCGCGCTCAAACCTCACCAAATGTCTATTCGGAACCTGACAATGATATTGTTATGGTTTACGACTCAAACTATATTAGAGCACTGAATCGAGCCAAAAACCTAGCTCGCATGGCAGCCGAAGAAGCCAACGGCGGTTTAGACGATTATCGAGCAGCATCTTATATGCATGGACCAGCAGTGGAAGTTCCGTTTGTCGATAATGGGCAAAGTTGGACATTTGCCTTTTACGGAACTGAACCCGCCTCAGACATTCCCGCTTATAAAAGCATTGTCACCGTCAGTAAAAATGGGGAAATGGTAAGAATGGAATACAACGAAGCCATTTAAACTTGATTTATCGGTGGGGAGGGCGGGTTTTGTTGTTGATTTATCGGTGAATATCTAATTTAGTGGCTAAACCCGCCCCTACAATTGTGTAACTGTTGTTACATTATGTCCTTCTGCCTTCTGCCTTATTGGACTAGTGCAAGAAAGCAGAAATAACTGAACAGCTAATATCTCCCCCAGCTTCCCCAGCTTCCCCAGCTCCCCCAGCTCCTCCACACCTACAAAGCTGCTCACATATTTCCGCCGCGCTACACTAGGACTTCTGATAAGCGCGAATCATTGCCTGAGTCCCCTGTTCCCCTCCTTTACCACTATCAAACTCTTGAACCATCTTAAACAAACGGTCAGCAAGTTCCACTCCTGGCAATTCCTGAGGCGATGAATTTAAGGTCTCCTGCACCAGTCTTAAATCCTTAAGGATATGCTTAATCATAAAACCCGGTTGGAAATCCGACGCCGCAATTTTCGGTCCCAAATTCGACAGCGCCCAAGACCCAGCCGCCCCCGTACTGCAAACCTCTACAATTAAGTTCGGGTCAATATCCTGCTGCTGTGCCAACTGCATCGCCTCACACAATGCCACCGCATGCACCGCCGCCAAAACCTGGTTACACAGTTTGACCGCCTGACCACTCCCCATCGGTCCACACAGGCGAATGGTTTTACCCAAAACCGCCAACAACGGTTTGCTTTGCTCAAAATCTTTAGCCTCTCCGCCCACCATAATCGTCAGCGTACCATTTTTTGCCCCAATATCACCCCCAGAAATGGGCGCATCCAAAAAGCGCAAGTTATGCTGTTGCAGTTGCGTCCCTATTTCCCGCGCCGCCTCTGGACCAATCGTACTGGTATCAATCACCAACGTACCTGGACGCGCTGATTCGGCAACCCCTCCCGCTCCCAGAAGAACCTCTTTAACATCAGGAACATCACTGACACAGGAAAAGACGATATCAGCCGATGCGACAGCCTCACGAATCGAAGGCACCACGGTTACCCCAGCCTGAGCCGCCATCTCTACACCTGGACGATTAGGGGTTCGATTCCACCCCTTAACCGCGTAACCTCCTCGTGCCAAATTTGCCGCCATAGGTCCACCCATAACGCCGAGTCCGATAAAGGCAATCTGTTGATTCATATCTGTTGACTCCATTGTCTGTGCTGCTTATCAGTTGCTAGAGATGTCATGCCTTTGTCATACTAGAATCTCTTGAGAGAAAATCGGGGAGTCTCAGTCTCACGCCAATCATCGAGTTGGTTTGCCAGAAAAGCGACAGTAAATAAGCAGTACCGGATAAACCGACGGAATAGAAAATACCTTATAAAAATAACCAGAATACTTTAGAAATACTATGGTAAATCCCAGCGAGATTCAAGAGTCCACTCGTCCCCAGCAGCAACTCGCGCATCAGCAGGTTGGGAAAATGGCGTTCGCCCTATCCATTGGCATTGGGCTGATTTATCTGGCATTTCTCAAACCGGGGATTTGGGGCTTTGATGGCAATGACATGCTGGATGTTTCCCAGTCATTAGTTACTGAATTTAATTTTACCGTGCCGCCCGGTTCCGGAGCCTTAGGTCGCGATGGGCAATATTACTCAATTCGATATCCCTTATTACCGATTATTGCCACACCCTTTGTTGCCGTGGGACTGGTGTTGGGTCACTGGTTCAATATACCGACGAACTATTCATCGGCGGTTTGTGCGTTGGTTGTATCAGTAATATTAACGGCTTTAACCACATCCCTGGTAGCTTTATTAGCATTGCGCTTGGGAAGCAGTCGCACGGGGGCGTACTTAGCCGCCTTATGTTTTGCCTTGGGTACGACAGCGTTAGTCTATTCGCGAGAGTTCTTTGCTGAACCCCTCCTCTCATTCATTACCGCCTCCAGCCTCTATCTCGCCCTGGGAAAAACCAGTCGTGAACATGCGGGTGCGAGTATTCTTTCCGGCTTAGCCTTGACCGCGAAACCAGCGGGTATTGTCATTGGACCGGTGTTGTCCGCCTATCTCCTACTCAAGCGCTATCCCCTGCGGAATGCTCTAGGTCCCCTGCTGGGTACAATTATGGGGTTTATGCTGTTCATGGCGTATAATTACCTGCGGTTTGGTAGTTTACTATCCAGCGGACAAGACGCCTCGAAATTTACCCTGGACGGAATGCTAGCCCGATTCATCGGTTTGATCTTGAGTCCCGGCGCAGGGGGAGGGTTAATCTGGTACTGTCCACCAACCATTCTGGCAATTATTGGATTCCGCAACGCGCTCAAAACTAAACCCCTAGAAGCCTTAGCCATTGTGGGTATATTCGGCGGATACTGGCTACTCCATTCCTTGTGGGAATTTGGCGGTTGGAGTTGGGGACCTCGATTTTTAGTTCCCGCACTTCCAGGATTGATGGCGCTAGTCGCCCTGATTGGGAAAAGGTGGTGGAAGTGGTTAATTGGTTTGACGGTACTCGGGTTCCTCGCCAATGCCCCAACCCTGGTATCGTATTTTCAACGCTACTATGCCGAAGCCGTCGATGGAGGGTATATTAACCGAGCCAGAGCCTTATGGGATTCGCCCACTTATGCTCCTCTATTTAATGCTTGGGGTGCAGCCTATCGCCAGGTTAGCAGTGCCTTAAGTACAAATATTCGAGATGTCCTAGGACAAGTTGGAGAACCACCGCCCGGTGACCAAATGACCAGCGCTCAACTGTTACATATTGTGGCGGTATGGTGGTGGGTATTGCCTGCTGTTGGTATCCCAATTTGGGTTGGCGGACTTTTAGCCGCACTGTTGATTGGAGCAGGCGTTTGGGTGCTGCGTTGGGGCTGGCTGCAAGCTAGAGCCAAAGCATAAACGGAATAAGTGAAACAAGAGGTAGAGGTGAAGGGGAGCTGGGGGAGCGGGGGAAGCTGGGGGAGCTGGGGAAGAAAACATTCAATTACAGCTTATCCGAGCAGTCTTGAGAGAGGAGAGAGAGTAGGGAGGGAAGAGGGAAGAAGGTTGACCGGAAAATAGCAAATAGTTGTCACCAATGAGCGATATTTTAATCTTGTGACTCACCTGTTTTGGCGATACGTGCAATGAAATTAATTATTCAAATTCCTTGTTATAACGAAGAAGCGACCCTAGGGCTAACGCTGTCCGAACTCCCCCGTCAAGTCCCTGGAGTCGATACAGTCGAGTGGCTAATTATCAATGATGGTAGTATCGACCAAACGGTTGAAGTAGCCAAAGCCTGTGGCGTTGATCACATTGTTAACTTTGATCACAATCAGGGTTTAGCTAAGGGGTTTATGGCGGGGATAGAAGCCTGTTTAAAGGCGGGAGCTGATATTATCGTGAATACGGATGCCGATAATCAGTATTGTGCGGCGGATATCCCTAAGCTAATCGAACCTATCTTACAAGGTCAGGCAGAAATTGTCGTCGGTGCCCGACCCATCCAGCAAATTAAGCATTTTTCTCCCGCCAAAAAGTTTTTGCAAAAATTAGGAAGCTGGGTAGTCCGAATCGCCAGTAAAACCAATATCCCGGATGCTCCCAGTGGCTTCCGCGCCATCAGTCGGAATGCAGCGCTGCAACTGAATGTGTTTAGCCAATATACGTATACCCTAGAAATGATTATTCAGGCGGGACAGAAAAACATCGCCATTGCTTCGGTGCCAATTAGAACCAATGATTTCCTGCGTCCGTCCCGTTTAGTCAAGAGCATTCCCGCTTATATCCAGCGCTCTATTCTTACGATTATTCGCATCTTCATGACCTATCAACCGCTTCAGTTCTTCACAGTTCTGGGGACGGTTCCTTTCGGATTAGGGTTGATTCTATGTGTACGTTGGTTGGTGGTCTTTGATCCGGACAGAAGTCGTGCGCCTAGCTTAATTATCGCCGCCATTTTAATTCTGATTGGCTTCCAACTGTGGATGTTTGGATTAATTGCGGACTTGATGGCGGTGAATCGCAAGCTGTTAGAAGATATCCAACTGCGGCGGCGACGGGCTGATATTGAAGATTACCAGAAAAATAAAGTATGAATCATCAACCAAGACAGAGGAAAAGGCTTTTACGCAGATATTGCAGCACTGATAATAAATCCAAAGTTACCGTGAGGTGGGCAAGAGCAATTAACGATAATAGAAGCGTTTCCAAGTTGATCATTCTTGCCCACCCTACATAAAATCGCCTTATCGAGACAGGTGCAAGATATGAGTGTTATGAAATAGAGCAGATGACGAAAGACGTAGCTTGCTTCTCGAAGAGCGATATAACAAACAAATGACATAAGACAATGAATAGAGACCTGTTTGCCCGCGAAGCCCTTGCCCAAATCCCCAAACTCCTTACCCTGCTAGACCGCAACCCACACAGTCCAACTTATGGCTGTTTTGACCGCAACTTCTGGCAGTATAAAATTATTGATTTTCCCAGTGGGATGGCTCAGGAGTTTGTTCTCCCCCTGGCATTGGCGTATAATACTCAATTATCCGATAATCCTTTCTACCAACAACCAGCGATTCAAGATTGGGTGGAAGCCGGAATTATTTATGCGGCTAAAAGCGCTCATCCGGATGGGTCTTGTGATGACTATTTCCCCTTTGAACGAGCCGGAGGCGCAGCGGCATTTTCTCTGCTTGCCTGTATTGACAGTTATCAAGAATTAGGCTTAAATAATTCAATTGCGTTAAGGTTTTTTGAACAACGCGCCGACTGGTTAGCCCATCATCAAGAAAGTGGACGTCTGACCAATCATCAAGCGTTAATTGTTTTGTGTTTAGATTTATTATCTAATTTATTACAAACAACGAAGTGGGATAGAGCTAGAGTACAACGTTTAGAACAAGTCTTATCCTGGCAAAATCCCGAAGGTTGGTTTATTGAGTACGAAGGTTGTGACCCCGGTTACCATACATTAACAATTTCTTGTTTAGCGCGGATTTATCAACTTAGACCTGATCCCCGGCTTAAAGAAGCATTAGTCAAAGCGGTTGATTTAGCCGCAGAATTTGTCCATCCTGATGGCTCTTATGGGGGAGAATATACCAGTCGCAATACGTACAATTTCTTTCCCCATGGCTTTGAACGGGTGGGACAGTGGTATCCCCAAGCCCTAGAAATTAACGATCGCGTCCTGGTGGGACTGGCAAATGGACTGGCTCCTTGCTATGCTGACGATCACATTATCGGTCACCATACCTGGAATTATCTTCTCGCATGGCGAGATTTTGTGTCAACTCGACCTGAACCTACTCCTCGTTCTCCGGGTCGGGTTTGGTTTAAGGATGCACAAGTTTTAATTGACCGTCGCCAAAATACGGAACTGTATTTAGCCTTAAACAAAGGGGGCGTCTTTAAACTGTTTAAAGATAACCGTTTAGTCGCCTCTGATACTCAATTTTCTTTACAAGTCGCAACCGGGAAAAAAATAAAAAATGCGGTGGGTCATTTAGTCGATACCTATCAGGTCAACGTTGAGGACAATGAAATTACGATTGAAGGGGAGTTGGGTTGGGCTAAACAGAAACAAATGACTCCTACAAATTTACTAATTTTGCGAGTCGTTATGCTTACCGTCGGTCGTTTCTTCCCCAACTTAATCCGCAAACTCTTACAAAAAATGCTAATTACAGGCAAGCAAAACGCTCCCTTCCACTTCCGTCGCTTGATCGAGTGGGAAAATGGACAATGGCACATCAGCGATGAGTTACAAGCCAAGTCCTGGAAAGACGTGATTGCTGCTGGAATCGGGGGCGATCAAACATCAATTTATGTGGTCATGAGTCGCACGTTTCAACGGGGACAATTACAGCCCTGGTTAGATTTAACCGATGAGGTTAAAAAGCTGGATGTTTGTGAATGGTTACGATTAGAGCGAAAATTTTAAAATAATGAACAATGAACAATCAACAATGAACCATAAATTATGAAACGACTTATTTCAATCGCTGTCAGTCTAATCATCCTGGGGGTGATTTACTCCAAAATTGATTTTCCCGAACTCGTTGCCGTTTTTCAAAATAGCGATCGCCTCTGGATGCCTGTAAGCTTGGGAATGGTTGTTCCCCTAACCTTATTTACGTCTTGGCGGTTGCAACAACTGATGCCCAGTGGCGCTCGCTTGGGCTTTTTTGAGGCAAATCGGTTAATCTTAGCGGCAAGCGTTTTAAATATGGTACTGCCGTCCAAGATGGGAGATATTGCCAAAGCCTATTTCATGAAACAGCGCGGTCATCTAAGCGGAACACTTTCGTTATCGCTGGTGATTTTTGAGAAAGCTTGTGATCTGTTATCCCTGCTGTTATGGTGTGTCTTTGGGTTATTGCTCTATGACCCGAAAGATTGGCTATTTTGGCTGATGACACTGGCAGTAGGCGTGGGTTTAGTTCTGGGAATTTCTCTCTTAGCGTCTCGGAAATTTGCTTATTTTTTCTTTCTTGTGGCTCGCAAAATTGCCCCCAAAAAAATGCGTTCCAAATTAGAAACGATGCAAGGATCGTGGGGGGACATGCATGACTATTTCTGGCGCGATCAACGTCAACTTCTCAAAATTACCGGAACGTCAATTTTCATTTGGTTTTTACACTTATTACAAATTTGGTTTTTTATCCTAGCGCTGAAAGCAACGACTCCATTTCTGGTGAATCTCGCCTTGTCTCCCCTCGCCATTTTAGCCGGATTATTACCTCTAACCTTTGCCGGAGTTGGCACACGCGATGCCGCATTAGTATTGTTTTATCAGGACTATCTAGACCCCGCAACTGCCGCCGCCTTGGGATTGTTGTGTACCTCGCGTTACTTTTTACCTGCCATTGGCGGGTTACCATTCCTGAGTCAATTTTTAGCAACAGTCCGTACAATCAAGAACAGTCGAGACACGTAGCGCTTAGAGTGACTCATCTCACTCAATTTAGTGATTGAAATCACACGTATTGCGGACTACATATCACTGATAGCGTGATCCGAATCCTAGAAGCTAGTAGTAATGCCCAGATATGCTTAGCAAAGCTCCCATGTTACTTCCCAGCAGCGACCGTTTACTCAACAGTCCACCTGATTGGTTGGAGTCAGACAAACCCTTGTGTCCTAATTTGGTTAAGCAAACTCGGCAGATAGAAGTGTTGAATGAGGAATTAGCTGATCAAATTGCAGAACGTCAAGATATGGAGTTAGCCCTAAGGAAATATCGCAGCATGTTTGAGGGTGCCGTCGAGGGCATCTTTCAAACCACTCCAGACGGGCATTTTATTGACTGCAATCCAGCGCTGGCAAAGATTTATGGTTATGCATCTCCGGCGGAACTATTGGAGGAGCTAACCGACATTGGACAACAACTCTATGTCAATCCGAATCGACGCCGGGACTTTATCGAGAAACTGCGATCGCAGGATGCAGTCACAGACTTTGAATCCCAAGTGTATCGGAAAGATGGGCAAATCATCTGGATTAGTGAAAATGCTAGGGCGGTGCGCGATCGCGACGGAAATTTACTCTATTATGAAGGATTCATCACCGATATTACCCAGCGCAAACTCACCGAAGAATCCTTGCAGCGATCCCAAGCCAAATACAAAGCCCAAGCCGAACAACTTGAGCAGACATTAAATCAACTGCAACAGACGCAACAGCAGTTAATTGAAAAAGAACATCTTTCCACCTTAGGCAAATTGCTCGCTGGTGTTGCCCACGAAATTAATAATCCAGTTAATTTCTTATGCAACAATTTCCCCCATGCTCAACAATATACCACAGACTTATTAAATTTACTCCAACTCTACAACAAATATAACCCCCAACCTGCACCGGAAATTCAACAGGAAGCTGAAGACATGGATCTAGAGTTTCTAGTTGAAGATTTTCCCAAAACCCTGTCATCGATGCAAATGGGGGCTGAACGTCTGCGTCAACTTGTTCATTCCCTCAAAACCTTATCTGGAGGAGACGAAGAGCAATCGATAGATATTCATCAAGGGTTAGATAGCACCCTAGTCATGCTCTACTATCGTTTGAAATCCAAAGGAAATAAGCAAGAAATTAAAGTATTCAAGGATTATAGTAAACTGCCTTTAGTCACTTGTTATCCTTGTGGGTTAAATCAGGTATTTATGAATGTGCTTTGTAATGCCATCGATGCTCTCAGGGATATGCGGTTTCAACCTGCTAATGGGGATAGTGAACAAACGATAACGCCATCCATCTGGATTCGTACCCAATTAATTAATAATCAGCAATCTGGGGCGCGTGCGGTTATTCGCATTAGAGATAACGGACCCGGAATAGATGCCGACCTTAAGCAGCGAATCTTTGACCCTTTTTTTACAACTAAACCTCCGGGGAAAGGTACGGGTTTAGGGTTGTCAATTAGCCATCAAATTATTGTTGAAAAACATGGCGGAACGTTTACCTGTGATTCCACACCGGGTCAAGGAACAGAGTTTGTGATTGAAATTCCGATTTGAATTTAGGGTTTATAGGTCATAGTTGATTGGGTAGCAAGGTTTTACCCCAACGCTAGTCTAGTTGGGCATGGCGAGTAAATTAACGTCCTCATTCTTGATCTCATGCCCTACTACCTGTTATATGAAAGCAATGAGACTTTTGACGTGGTTGGATGTTAGGCGGGTTATTCGTCGAGAAACTAACTATGGAAGTCACCTGCCAGAGGGAATTGTCAGAATTAATAGTTTTTCTGATGCCATAGAAATTGGTATATCGTCTGAGGACTATCGAGATAATGCCAAGCAAACTCTCAAAGAATGGTTTGGGGATTGGTATCAACAAGACGATGATTTAATTCAACTGGACTTGGGAGAGGGAATTTTACCCGTCGAGTTTATTCACGAGGAAGAAAGCGGCGATACCGATATTCAGATTCGTCCCTTCTGGGAAGAAGTAGCTTACTTGCAAAATAATGGTGAGCCAGAGACTGAAGTTCCCAAAAATCTCCATATCCCAGAAGTCTATCCCAGTACAAGCCCACAGTTAGTTGCCTTTTATTCTTTCAAAGGAGGGGTAGGCAGAACCCTGCACTTAGCCGCCCATCTTTTTGCTTTACTTGAGCGAGCCAGAGAACTCAATCAAGCCAAAACAGTTTTAGTCGTCGATGCTGATTTAGAAGCACCGGGTCTAACCTACTGGAATCGCTCCGAAAAACAACAACCAACTGTTTCTTTTATTAATTTTCTGGAAGCTTATCATGCTTCATCTCTGGAACCAGAACCAGTGCTTTCCTTTTTGGCGAAAGAGCTGAAAAAATCTCCTAAACGAGACGGAAAATCGACAATTTATTTTCTTCCGGCTTGTCTAGATGATAGCGAATTACTCGATACACCTATTCTACCCGAACATTTCTTTATCTAGATTTCAGGCGGCTTATGTTCAGTCTCAAGGCGATATTTATCAAACTCGCTTAAAAATAAAGGAAACTGATTTCACTCAGGAATTGCTTTATTTGAATAATTGGGACGATGCTCGTTCAAAGCTTAACCCGACTTCAGTCATGAAAGTGGCTAAAGAGTGGGCAGAGAGTCAGTTAATCAAACCGAAAGAACAGCGCTTAGATTTACCAACAACTCAGGACTCTGATCCCTTGGCAGCAGTGCGTCGTCTCCGAGATGTGTGTCAGCAGTACGAATATGCTGAAAGTGGACAAGGAGAGGACTTGTTAGTCACTGAACCTTTGAAAAATTTAGCCACAACTTTTCGGGATGAGTTACCGCGTGTAGTCTCAATTGGCTCCAAAGGTTCAGGTAAGACGTTTAACTATATTCAGTTGTCTCGTTTAAAATATTGGCATAAATTTATTCAGCGGGTTTTGGGTGAAACGAATGAATCTGAAGAGAAAACTTATATATTTCCCATGCTGCAATCGCTGAATCTCCGAGACAATGCCATTAAAATTATTCAAGAGGCAAGAAACGAAGTTCTATCTGCTTCCAGCAATAGTTTTCCAGAGTTTTCTCAGTCCGAATATAACGATAAGATTGAAGCAGCACTTGCCAACCAAAACTGGGGCAAGCAGGAATGGACACAATTTTGGATTAAAGAGATTGCCAGAACTGTCGGTCTTGATCCAGAAACCAAGGACTATTGGAGTTTTAATGATATTAACAATGTCTTGAAGCAGAAGTCATTGCGGGTAATCTTTTTATTTGATGGGCTAGAAGATATTTTTTCTGACGCATCCTCTAATCCCATCCAGCAAGCCGCGATTGAGTCTCTGATTCGTCTACCAGCCCGGTTATCAGAAATTAGAAAAAATAACTTAGGCTTAATTATTTTTATCCGGCGTGATTTTGTCCGTTACGCCATCACCCAGAATTTATCTCAATTTGAAAATCTCTACGGATCTTATGATTTATATTGGAATGCTGATTCTTTTATGAATCTAGTTTTTTGGGTTTGTAGTCAAGCGCAAGTCATCGATGCTGATGAATCAGAACTAGATAGCATGACTCGCGAACAGCTCATTGAAAAACTGGAAAATTTATGGGGCAAGAAGCTGGGTTCTGATAAGTCAAAAGAAGCTTATACACCGAATTGGGTATTCGCCGCTCTGACAGATTTTAAAGGAAGGCTACAAGCTAGAGATATAGTGCGCTTCTTATATCATGCTGCTGATGAAACAATAGAAAATGCCAAAGAAGTTCAATTTGAAAAGTGGTCTACCAGCCGTCTCTTACCACCCCAGGCGATTCGTCGTGCTTTAGAACCCTGTAGTAAGAAGAAGGTTCAAGAAGCCAAAGAGGAGTATCCTGCCTTTAGAACATGGGTTGATACTCTCCAGTCTAAAGATCTAAAAGAAATGCGAGTCCCATTCACCTTAGATAATTTTGAGATCGAACCATCAACATTAAGTATGCTAGAAGAAATCGGAGTGGTTTATGAAGACCGAGCTAGAGATGATACGCCGCGATATTATATGCCAGAAATCTTTCGCGCAGGTCTAGATTTCACCTTAGATAAAGGGGCGCGTCCTCGGGTTGTCGTGTTGAAGCGCAAGGCTCTAGGATCAGGGATTATTTAATCCTAGTTGTATAGAGACTTTGCCTGCCACATCTCTACAGTAACTGTAGGGTGGGCAAGATGAATCAATTCTCTATGTTGCAGCTTTTCAAGCTGGGAAATTCTTGCCCACCTTACCTAAAACGGTAACAGGAGTATTTATCAGCTAGTTTTCGTCAGGTACATCGAAAACTACTTCAAATTCCGCCGCAGGTATCAATCGATTTAACAACCGTAGATGATCCCAAGCATCCTGTCGATTGTAGAATCGGGCTACGGTGTAGCGACGAGCATCGGGAAGTAACCGTACAATTGTCCAAGGA
>CAZNNK010000066.1:0-13334 GCA_964574085.1 uncultured Coleofasciculus sp. | reverse complement strand
CTTATACCAAGACAGAATTACTTATGGGTAGGTTTGTCTAGGTTTTTAGAAGCGGCAAATCTTTAAGATTGAAAGATGTGTAAGCCGAAGCGCCTCGATAGTTCCTCACACACTTTAATCCCTCGGATACTGTTCCCCCGCTTATCCAGAGGCGGTGAAAAGACGGCAATTCCCATTACACCGGGAACAACGCCAATAATGCCGCCACCAACGCCACTCTTAGCCGGAAATCCGACTTTGTACACCCATTCCCCAGCAAAGTCATACATGCCACAGGTAAACATAACACTGAGTAAATCCTTTACATAGGGGGAATGAATCGCTTGTTCTCCCGTCATCGGATTGACCCCATTGTTGGCAAGAGTGGCTCCCATCACTGCTAAATCGTGGCAGTTAATAATGACCGAACATTGCTGGAGATAGAGATCCAGGGTTTGTTTGATTCCCCCAGAAATCATGCCAAAATTCCGCAACAAGTAAGCAATTGCCCAATTGCGATCGCCTGCTGTTTGTTCGGACACTAAGGTGGGCGTATCGACAAAAACCCGGTGCCCCACATAGCGGCGATACATGTCCAGGAGACGATTTAGCCGATGAGCCGGTCCTTTTCCCTCAATTAAATTGGTAATCGCGATCGCACCTGTATTGACCATGGGATTGTAGGGGCGCTTGGAGTTTTCTTCTACCTTGATTAGCGAGTTATAGGCATCTCCGGTTGGTTCCACATCAACTCGGCTTAACACATAATCCCGTCCCCAATCCGAAAGTGCCAGTCCATAGGCAAACACTTTCGAGATGGACTGAATTAAGAACGGTTGTTCCCAATCGCCAACCGTGTAAACTTGACCATCGACGGTAACCACGCAAATACCAAACCAATCGGGATTAATTTCCACCAGATCCGGTTCGCTTACATAAATTTTCCCTTGTCTGAGGGGAAGATACTGGCGATGCAGTTCCCGCAAATCGTTAATAAAGGACGTGGGACTCACATGCAACTGAGCGATCATGGCTGCTGAGTTGAGTTTTGGCATAACCCTGGGGAGAACTTCTCGCATCGGTAAAGTATTCGTCGTCCCCTCATCAACTGCCCGTGACTGGGGATAGGACGGTGTTTGGGACATCGCCAATGGGTCATTTTTAATGGGCATACCGTTGTTACTGTCTAGGTCAATCCTGTCTGGGGAATTACCTGACATCTCAACGACTTTATCAAAGACATGAAGTCGCAAGTGCTGAGAGAGGGCTTCAAACACCTTGACCCCTCGCAGGCTTTTACTGTGTTCTCCTAGAGGAGGAGAAAACACAGCAATTCCCATTTGGTTGGGAACCACGCCAATAATTGCCCCAGACAGACCACTTTTAGCCGGGAGACCGACTTTGTATGCCCATTGACCGGAGAAGTCATAGAGACCACAGGCGTACATAACGCTGATTAAGTTTTTCACATAATCGGCTTTCAAGGCGCGTTCCCCAGTGATCGGATTGATGCCAGCATTCGCCAGCGTCCCCGCCATAACTGCTAAGTCCCGGCAATTGACCATTAAGGCGCACTGATGGAAGTAAAGGTCGAGAATGTCATCAATCTTGCCTTCGAGCAAGCCAAAATTCTGCATAATGTAGGCGATCGCCCGATTCAGGTTATCGGTTTTCTTCTTGGACTGGAAGAGCGCCTGATCGACTTGCACGTCTCGACCTGTATAGCGGTGGAACATACGCAGTAAGCGAGTTTGCCGCTCAAATAAATCTAAGCCTTTAATCAGGCTGGTGGTGGTGATCGCCCCCGCATTTACCATCGGATTATATTTTCGTTCTTGGATCTCCTCATGTTCGATAATTTCATTAAACGGTTCTCCGGTTGGTTCAACCCCAATGCGTTCCAAAACATAGTCCAGTCCCCGATCTTCGAGAGCCAGTCCATAGACAAAGGGTTTTGAAATTGACTGAATCGTAAACGGGATCGACGTATCACCAACGCTATAAACCTGACCATCCACCGTCACCACCGTAATACCGAACCAATCCGGATTCGCTTGTGCCAACTCTGGGATATAGTCGGCGACGAATCCCACTTTCAGAGGCTGATATAAGCGATGCAATTCTTGGAGAATATCGGGCAACTGCTCCGTTATTTTGGCTAGTGTTTGCAACTCGTTGGTGTTGATCATCCTGGTCTGCTATGTCCGGACTGGCTTAAATTTTCTTCATAAAGTAATTTATCTTAGTCAAGGCTGATAAACAGCACAGAATGAACAGTCAATCCGGTACAGTTCAGCCCGTGGTAAGATTAACTCGCTTTTACTGTACCTGAAGCAACGCGGGGATCAATCCCTGTCGTTCACTCAATCAGGCAGTTGACGAATGTCCCTAATTAGCAACAATCTCAACCGCATGAAGCAACTCGACGTTCTCAAAAACTACGCCAAAGCTGTAGCGATTGGTGCTTATGACCATCATTCTCCCGGTCTATTTGGTAAACATGACAATGTGAGACGGTTATGGGAAGACCGCTTTAACCGTAATGTCATGAGTCAGTTTCTCAGTCCCCTCGTTACCCAGAAGCAAGAGGCAGGAACCGAGCTTCGGGTGATGGATTTGGGCTGTGGTGCGGGAGAGGGGTTAGGTATCCTGACGAGTTTACCCCAAACTCCGCCAACACTGGATGCTCAGGTTAAGACGGTGCTGGATTATCAAGATATTGGTCACTACAAGGGTGTGGATATTAGTCCAGCGATGATTGAGAAAGCTGCGACTCTTCATGCTCACCACCCGCAAACTAAGTTTGAAGTCGCGGATTTGAATGAAGGGCTACCTGTAGCTGTGGGGGAACCTGCCTACGATATCTACTTTTCCTCCTACGGGGCATTGTCTCACCTCAATGATCGCGCATTAGCCAACCTGATTGGCAATATTTGTGACCAGATGGGAGACAAAGCCATTTTTGTGGGTGATTTTCTGGCTCGCTATTCCTATGAGTGGCCCCGCTACTGGGGAGAATCCAATGGGAAGCAATCTACGATGAATACCTACTCGATGTCCTACATTTATCCTCCAGATGCTAGGGGAGAAATTGAGGTGGAACGATTCGAGATCCGGTATTGGGGGGGCGAGGAGTTCGATCAGTTTATCCACGCCGTAGCTGAGAGTAAAGGGGTGAAGGTTTCCCGGCGACGATTGTGCGATCGCTCGATTTTGGTGGGTCGCCACATGAATACCCGTGAATTTAATCCGGAAGCCCCGCCAATTCGGGCGGCGATAAACTCTCTGCATGAAATCAACTGTCGCACCGATCTGTCTCAGTTGATTTTTGAGTATCGTCCTCATCCCGATCATCCTCACATCAATCGCTTCTTCTCGAATTTTCAAGAGGCTTGGAATGCCGTGGTGTATGCCTGCATTGAGGCTATAGATCAGTGGCGCAACCCTCATAAGTTACTCGCTGAACCGCCATCCGGTTATCCGCCTGTGGTTCAAGACGCTATCCGCACAATTCGCAACGTGGTACGCACAGCACCGACACTGTGTTTTGAAGACCCTAGAGCCAATTTAGTTGAACCCCAACTTGCCTATTTGTTGCGGAATCTAGAGTGGAACCTACAGCAAGGTTTGGGAACTGCCCATGGACTTTTGGTCGTCTATGAGTTTTCCAAATAATCCTTGACATTGTTGCCTTTTTTGACTAAAGAACGAGTAGAGATGTTCGGTGCAACGTCTCTACCGCACTCACCTTGTCAGGGGAGGGAACAGGGAAAAGGAATAAGCCATTGATGGTTAAAAGATGTATACTTAGGGATATAGAAATGTATACTACTCATTTGATTTTAAAGGAGACCTCATATCCGTTAGGGTAGAGACGCGCCATGGCGCATCTCTACATAAATGATGCGTCCTAACCGCTATGGCGATTGCTATAACAGAAACGTTCACATCTAGCATTCACGGGCTATATTGCTCAGGACAGATATGTATTAGCTTGGCAGCTTCGCTACAAATTGTTGGCTTCAGAAAATTTGCTCTGAGCAACAAAGAGTCAGAAGTTGGCAACCAAGCCAAGCGCCAATTTAGATAAATTTTACGTGGCTTGTTCTCACCCTAAATGAGCCACATCAAATCTATTTTGACTGCTTTTAATTATTGAAAAACGTAGCATACTACCTCTCTAGATAACCCTTGCATAGCGGGACTCTCTGAAAACGGTAACGTCTTTCACATTTATTTCAATCGGGATAATCAGGTTGAATCTCATGATTAAAATCCGTTCGTTATCTTCAACGCCGCTTTGGTTTTTCCATTTAGTTCCTTACAAAATCGGGGAATGCTTTTTCATTAACCTGCTTCCCCTATTTATTGTGCAAGTTGTTGGTGGGAGTATCACCGATGTGGGTAAAACCAATTCCTTAGTCTCCCTGGCTGGTGTAGTCGCTTTTATCCTGTGGGGCAATCTCTCTGACCGATTAGGATGCCGTCGCCCGTTTCTAATTCTGGGATACGTCGGATTTGCGTTGTGCATGTGGCTGATTGGTGTGGCAGATAATCTTATCCAAGTGCAGCAATTCAGTATAGTAGCAGGATTTGTGATGGCAGCTATTATTCCTGTATCAACTGCCCTCGTATTAGACACTATTCCCGAAAAACAATGGTCTCAATCATTTGGTCGGTTTTATTTAATTGGGGGTTGGAGTTTTGTTATCGCTTTAATTGGCGGCGGGATTTGGCAAGAACTTGTCTCGGATTCCTGGGGTACTGTCTCAGCCATGCGAAGTTTATTTGTTTTTGCATCTGGGGCAACATTTCTCAGCTTAATTCTCTGTTTAATCTGGGTACAGGAACCGCAGCAGGTTCGTTCCAATCGTCTATTTAGTCCATCGTTACTAGGGCGACTCTCTGTCGGTGTGATTGAACGACGAGTGATGTTTTATCCATCCCGGATGATTTACTTTATCCTGCGTCCAGAGTGGTTAAATCAGGTACATCAAAAACTCTATAGTCCCCTGAATCTTTATTACCTTTGTTCGGCTCTATTTTTTCTAGCCGTTCAAATTGTCTATCTTCCCTTCCCGATTTTTCTGGCTGAGGTTTTGGGAGCGACAAATTCCTTGATTTTCTTAATTATTTTTGGCAAGGCGTTGATTGAGGCATTTCTCTATTTCCCTATCGGTCGGTTCGTGCAAAACCATGACAGCATTAGATGGCAAACTCTGGGAACAGCCGTGCGGGTGGCAGTTTTTATTGTTTTTACCCTTCTGGCATTTTTAAAGCCAACACCAGCGAGTTTAGTGATGATTGGATTTGCTCATCTGTTTACGGGTTTGACCTGGGCTGTGATTAATGTTGCCAGTACCCTTTCAGTAGCAAATCTGGCAACTAAAGGTGAGGAAGGAATGGCGCTGGGAGTCTATAATTCAATTATTGGAGTGGCAACAATTGTGGGTTCTCTTGTCAGCGGCTATATAGCGGCGAGTTTTGGATATAGTTGGTGTTTTGCCACGGGTACAGTGTTGACAGGTTTAACGGTCGTTTGTTTTTGGTTACTTGAATTAATTATGCAAAACGACAGTAAAAAAATTCCTTCATTCTATTAAATTGGTGTTCTATTCTAAGGTATGGGTAGCGACCAAGATGGTCGCACTACTGACACTGCTCTAATTCTCGCAGCGCCTGTTGACCTGCACCCACAGCTAATCCCATCACCCCGCCAATTGTGGCATACTGATACATAGCATTGGGTCGCTGGTCGGCATGATTAATTTCAGCCACTCCGATGCCTAAAATTACACCCGCAATGCCAGTGATAACGCTGGAAAAAATAATTCGCTTACTATTCATTTTCCCTAACCTAAACTGAAAAAACTGTAGTAATCTGAGGTATTCTACGTTTACCTTTACCAAAGATTAGGGAAACTGGGGTTCTCAAGTCAATTTTTGCAACAAAATTATGGCTTTGTTAACATTGCCTAACTTTTGTTTATACTTTTTGATGAATTCTGCGGTATTCCTTTAATGAATATTACCGCATTGTTACTTCAGGTTTCGGCTCAAGCTCTTGTGACTCCGATGTCTTCTGGTTTTTGCCAGGGGAATTAAATAAGCGATCGCTCCCCGACTTGATCACAATATAGAGGATAGGAACCACAAACAGACTCAGGAATGTGGCGACAAACATTCCCCCGAACACCGCCGTCCCCAGCGATTGACGGCTTCCTGATCCTGCACCCGTGGCGATGACGAGGGGAAAAATTCCGAACAATGTAGAAATCGCTGTCATCAAAATTGGTCGCAAACGCTGCTGCGCCGCCTCAATCGCCGCTTTCCTCAGCGTCAACCCTTGGTCTCGTAGCTGATTGGCAAATTCTACAATTAGAATCGAGTTCTTACTGGCTAAACCAATCAGCATCACCAACCCAATCTGACAATAGACATCATTCGGTAAACCCCGCAACGATTGCGCCATTAGCGCCCCCAGAATCGCCAAGGGAACCGCCAATAGAATAATAATCGGGTCGATATAACTTTCATATTGAGCCGCCAACACCAAGAACACAAACACCAAACCAAAGCCAAAAATAATCGTCGCTTGACCGCCAGACTGGATTTCCTCCAGAGATAAACCGGACCATTCATAGCCTAATCCTGGCGGTAACACCTCAGCAGCAACTTCTTCCATGGCTTGAATCGCGTCTCCCGAACTGACTCCTTGCGCGGCTGACCCATTAATTTCAATTGACCGGAACAAGTTATAGTGATTAATGGTTTGCGCCCCTGTCGTTTGCGTCACCGTGACCAAATTCCCCAAAGGAATCATCTCATCTCGTTCGGAACGCACATACAATTGATTAATATCCTCTGGATTTGAGCGGAATTGAGCGTCAGCTTGGACATAAACCCGATAGGTGCGTCGTTCCAGGGTAAAGTCATTCACATAACGCGACCCCAAATAGGTCTGCAACGTATCAAAGATATCATCAATATCTACTTCCAACGCCTTTGCCCGGTTACGGTTCACCTCAATTTGCAACTGGGGGGTATTTGCTGCATAAGTACTAAAGACCCCCTGTAACTGGGGATTCTGATTCGCCGCACCCAGCAATTTCCCCATATTTTCAATCAACATCTCTAAGCTAAAATTACCTCGGCGGTCTTGCAGTTGAAATTGGAAGCCGTTAACACTACCTAATCCCCGAATGGAAGGTGGGTTAAAAGGCAAGACTCTGGCTTCTTTAATCCCAAATAAAGCACCCCGGACTTTATTAATAATCGCTTCGGCAGATTGAGACGGATCAGTTCGTTCTGACCAAGGCTTCAGCGTGGTAAAAACGACACCACTATTCGCCGTATTGCCACTAAAGCTAAAACCACCCACGGCAAACGTAGCTCTGATTTCATCCAAGGGTAAAATAATATCTTCAATCTGCTCAATCACATCATGAGTGTAGTTGAGTGACGAACCTTCCGGTCCTTGAACAATCGTAATAAAATAACCTTGGTCTTCATCGGGGAGAAACGCACCTGGAACCTTATCGTAAACCCAAGTTGTTACTGCTAATAAACCAATAAACACCACAATCACCAGGGTTTTCACGCGAGTCAGGATAATCAAAACTCTGCGATATCGCTTCTGCATTCCCTCTAAAAATCGATTAAATCCGTCAAATAAGTGACCCCAAAATCCCGTCGCCTCTGGCTTTTGCCGCAAAATTAAACCTGAAAGGGTTGGCGTCAATGTCAGCGCCATAAACGTGGAAACGGCAATTGAAAAGGCAATCGTTAAAGCAAATTGTCGGTATAACGCTCCCGTTGTTCCGGGAAAGAAAGCGACGGGAATAAACACCGCCATTAACACCAATGACGTGGCAATAATTGCCCCCACCAATTCCCGCATGGAAATAATCGCCGCTTGTCGAGACTTAATCCCTCCCCGTTGAATCTTGGTGGTGATATCTTCAACCACCACAATTGCATCATCCACCACCATCCCCGTGGCTAGCGTCAACCCAAATAAGGTCAAACTATTAATCGAAAAATCAAAAATCTTGACAAAAGCAAACGTGCCAATTAAAGACACCGGAATCGTAATCGCCGGAATAATTGTGGTGCGCCAATCCTGTAAGAAGACAAAAATAACCAACACCACCAAACCCACGGCTTTAAACAGGGTGAACACCACTTCCGAGAGGGACTGGTTGACATAATCGGTGGTATCAAATCCAATATCATAAGTCATCCCCGCCGGGAACTGCTGCGCCAATTTTGCCATTTCCGCTTTCACCGCATCCGCTACCTCTAAAGCGTTACTCCCAGGAACAGCAATAATCCCTAATCCGACGGCTTCATTTGCCCGAAATCGCAGGAACGTGCTATAACTTTGCGCCCCTAATTCCACACGTCCCACATCTTTAAGTTTAATCAGCGTGCCATCTTCATTGGTGGCTAAAATCAGTTCCTCAAAGTCTGAAACCGTTTCCAAGCGACTAATTGCCCGTAAATCAATTTGATATTGTTGTCCCTCTGGCGCGGGAGGTTGACCGATACGCCCTGCACCCACTTGGATATTCTGTTCCCGCAATGCATCCACCACATCTTGCGCCGTCAAATTCCGACTCGCCAGACGCAGGGGGTCAAGCCAAAGGCGCATCGCATAAGTACGTTCGCCAAAAATTCGCACATTTCCTACCCCATTCACCCGTTTTAGGGCGTCTACCAAATATAGGTCAGCGTAGTTACTTAAAAAGAGATTATCGTACTCACCATTTTCTGAGTACAAACCAAATCCCATCAGGAAATTGGTGGATTCTTTATTAACGGTTACTCCCGTTTGGAGTACAGATTCGGGCAATTGGGGTTCAGCTAAAGAAACCCGATTTTGGACATCAACTGCTGCAATATCCTGATCCTTTTCCGCTTCAAAGGTGATATTGATCGAACTGGTGCCATCATTGCTACTACTGGAGGTCATGTAGCGCATTCCATCAACACCATTAATTGACCGTTCTAAGATAGTCGTTACGGCATTTTCCACGGTTTGAGCATCAGCACCGTTATAGTTCGCCTGGACACTAACTTGTTTGGGACTAATATCAGGATATTGAGCAACAGGTAGCGTGGGAATACTAATTGCTCCGATTAACAGGACAATCAGGGAGCAAACAGTAGTAAAAACAGGTCGTTTAATAAAAAATTCGACAAACATTTAAAATTTAGGTAATAGGAGTGGAAGCGGGGATTTGGGGGGAGTAAACGTCAGTGTAATCAGTGTAACTAACTTCTTGCCCTCTCCCCCTATCTCTGAAATAAATCCGTGAAATCAGTGTTTTGACCAATAACTAAGAATCTGGAATAATCGCAGCGCCATCGGATAAATTGAGGATACCGGAGACAACGATTGTATCGCCAGGTTCTATCCCCTCGATAACTTGGTATCGATTCCCTTGTATACCACCCAACGTCACAGGGCGTTGCTTGGCGATTAGTTCAGGTGCGCCCGGTTTGGCTTCCTCTGGCGGTTGGGCGACAAACACAAAAGGTTTCCCCGCCAGACGCGATACAGCATTAACCGGAATTAACACACCTGGACGTTTTTCCCAGATGACTCGTGCATCCACTTTCTGTTGATCGTATAGGCGACCATTTGGATTAGAAAACGTGGCTTTTGTCAAGAGGGTTTGGGTATTTTTATCCACTTGCGGTGAAATAAAGTTAATCCGCCCTGTTGCGATCGCAGGTTCACTATCCGGGACACCTTGGTTCCGTAACTCCACGGTGAGTCCCTGACGCATCCTCTCTTTGTCCTGTTCGTCAATGGGAATTTCGACTTCTAAGGTTTGGTTTTGAGTAATGGTGGTGAGGGTATCACCCACATTTACATAGTCTCCCACTTTGACGGGAATATCCCCAACCACCCCATCAATGGGGGCGACGACGCGATTAAATTGCAATTCTTCCTGCTTAACCTCCACATCCGCCCTCGCGCTAGACAGGTTGGCGGCGACTCTAGCTTCCGTGGCTTGGGCGGCTTGTAATCGTTGTTGAGCTACATTCCGGGCTTCCTTGGAGGCGGCTAAGGCTTCCTTGGAGGCGTCACGAGCCGCGATCGCTTGATTGCGATCGCGGGTTTTATCGTCGAGTTCTTGTCTGGGTTGAACCCCTTGAGATACCAACTGTTCAGCGCGTTGATAGTTGACTCGTGCTAGTTCTAATTCCGCTTCTCGGCTTTGCAATTCAGCCGCTTGACGCCCCACTTCCGCTTTGAGACGGGCAATATCGGCTTGGGCGGCTCTCACTTCCGCTTGAGCATTATTCAGGGTAGCGGTTTGGGCATTCACATTCGCGATCGCACTTCTGAGTTCCGCTTCACTGCGTTCTGGCTTCAGTTGTAGAATTAAATCTCCAGCTTGGACGCGATCGCCGGATGCAGCGACAATTTGAGTAATTCGACCAGCGGTTTCAGGTCGCAATTCCACCTTTTGTTCCGCCTCTAAGGTACTCACAAACTGAGAACTGTCTTCCAGCGTACTTGATTCGACTTGCTCCAGTTTCACGGGGACACCCGGAGGTTGCTGGGCGGTTGGGGGTGAGTTATTTTGCACCAAAAAACGCCAAGCCGCCCAACCACCACCACCGAAAACTAACAGGGTGAGTAACAACCCCAGCCATAATTTAGGCTTGTTTGAGGATTTTCTTAGGGGTTGGTCGGCGTCGGAGATAATAGAATCCGAGGATTCCCACGCTTGGTTGGAATGTTCAGGGATAGATGTTTGGGAGTCGGAGGATGCCATAGTTGTGTTCTGATGATGGAAGTACTCGGATTTTACGCTACAGTCCATCGTTGGATTGCTGGTTCAGATCGTGAGAACCGTTAGGCAATGCCACCCCGGAGGGGTAAATTTGTCCTCACTTGTTTATACTACTTAAGACTTCGATAAAATATATCCTCCAGTTGGGTGTATCGAATGGGGGTGCGGGGGTGCGGAGGCGATGAGGGAGATGAGGGAGATGGGGGCAGGTTTTGAACAACAGTTATGATTAACAGCGAGACGAGAGTCCCTAAACCCACCCCTACAAACCATGCCCGACTAGCGAAGCGAAGGGTGAGAACTCAAAACTTAGTCAGGGCGGGTTTTGAACAAAAGTTATGATTAACAGCGAAACGAGAGTCCCTAAACCCGCCCCTACAAACCCGGTTTCCGCGAACAAAGTGAAAAGTCAAAACGATTAAACTCATGTCTAAACTTCCTCCACTCAATACCGAAACCCTTTGGCAAATTTTGAACGAAGAACTGGACGATGATACCGTCAATCAGCTTGTCTGGCATTATTTGGGGTATCGCTATGACCCAGAAACAAGCCAATGGGATTGTACCAACGTACCGCCAGAATGGTATGAGAATTATCCAGACCCCCCCAACTTTATCGAGAGTCGTCCCGCTACCGTTAAACTCACTCGTTCGATTCCCAAGGAAAATAAACAGTTATTGAAAGAACAGTTAGGATTTCAAGGCTATAAAATCGGCGAATTTGGTCCGAGACAGACTCGTCGAGCCACTGCTGCCAATTGGTTGTTAAGTTATATGAAAGATACGGGATTGAGCCAAGAGTGAATTCATTGATCACGAATAGCATCACCAGCTTAACACTCACAAACCCAGGGCAATGGTTTAGCGATCGCATCCTCCTGGCGGTTCCCGTCAGCGAGAGTAATGGGAATGTGGCGGAAGTCGTCAGTTTCCTGATTATTCTGTTACTCGTCGCTACAGGCGTGGCGTTGATTTCGCGACGATTCCGCATCCCGTACATCACAGGCTTAGTGTTAGCCGGATTAGCGATTACGGAACTCTTACCCAGTCGCATCGGTTTGGATTCGGCGCTGATTTTTAATCTCTTTTTACCGATTCTCTTGTTTGAAGCAGCAATTAATACCGATATTTCCCGCCTCCGCAGCACGATTAAACCGATTGCTTTACTCGCCGGACCCGGTGTATTGATCTGTTCGGGAATTACTTCAGTTTTATTGAAACTCGAATTAGGTCTTGATTGGATACCCGCCGCGATGGTGGGTGTGATTTTATCCATTACCGATACCGCTTTAGTCATTGCCGTCTTTAAAGAAGTTTCGGTTCCTCACCGACTGGTGACTCTGGTTGAGGGAGAAAGCCTGCTCAACGATGATGTCGCCTTGGTCTTATTTAGCCTAATTTTGACGATGCATGAAACGGGAGGTTTGTCCGCCCTCGATGTGGTTCAAGAATTTTTATTCGTGTTAATTGGCGGTGCTTTAGTCGGCGCAGCGTTGGGATATCTGAGTATTGGATTATTGAGCCAAACGGAAGATCCTTTGGGCGGACTTTTACTCACCGTGGCTCTGGCTTTAGGTGCATTTCAAGCGGGAGAGTTATTACACGTATCCGGTGTGGTTGCTGTAGTCACCGCCGGACTCATTGTCGGTAATTTTGAGCATTCCCAGGTAACATCAGCATCGAATCAAGTGACATTATTTAGCTTCTGGGAATATGCGGGGTTTGGCGTGAATACGTTTATTTTTTTACTCATTGGTTTAGAGATCAACATTATTACCATTTGGCAAACCTTACCCGCTATACTTTTAGCCTTTATTGCCTATCAAGGGGGGCGTCTTCTCACCGTTTATCCGTTGTTAGCCTTCGTCCGTTTTTTTGACAAACCGATTCCGATGCGTTGGCGACATATTCTCTTAGCGGGTAACATTAAAGGCTCCCTCTCCACCGCCCTCGCCTTGAGTCTACCTGCTGATTTACCCGGACGAGAGACGCTACTTGCGATTGTTTTAGGCATTGTTTTGGTTTCTCTAGTGGGACAGGGGTTAAGTTTACCGTGGATGGTGCGGCATTTGAAGTTATCCTATCGATCAGAATCCTATCAGCAAATTGAAGAATTACAAGCTCAATTAATGACCGCTAAAGCCGCACAGGATGAATTAGGCAGTCTGCTAAAAACTGGAGTCTTACCTAAATCCATTTATGAAGAAATGCGAGCGTCTTATCAACTGCGAGTCGCCACAGCTGATAGAACCTTGCGGGAAATCTATAACCAACGTTCAGAAAATTCAACCGAAAATCGCAGCGATCGCACGAAATTAGAAGCCATTCGCCGCCAATTACTTTTAGCAGAAAAAGGAGCGTTAACAGACGCCCTACGTAAGCGAATTTTATCTGACGCTGTGGTACAAGAGCGAATTAAACGGATTGATGAACTGTTGTTAAAATTGGAGGATGATTAGTGCAGTACGTAACTGTAGGGGCGGGTTTAGACTGAAGTTCCCCCCATCCCGATTGAGGATAGAAGCCGAAACCCTGACTATATAA
>CAZNNK010000065.1:0-13393 GCA_964574085.1 uncultured Coleofasciculus sp. | reverse complement strand
TTTGTTTTTTATGAATCTGGCGTTCGCGTTTTTTTGGGGGAGCTGCTTTTTCTGGTTGTTTACTCGCCTATATTTATTGCCTCTGGGGAGCGGATTGAGTGGCGGGGTGGGGGGTCTCCAGAATCAGCGGATATGGCTCAAATCTTGGAAATGATTGGCGTTCCTCCCTCAGCGATTTTGCAAGATCCGGCGTCTCTGAACACTCACCAAAATGCCGTCAATGTGCGAAAAATCTTACAGCAAGAAGGGATGAAAAAGGTATTATTAGTTACCTCTGCCATGCATACGCCTCGCGCCCTGCGGGTTTTTCAGCGTCAGGGGATTGATGTGATACCAGCACCGACTGATTTTTTGGTTACTCAACAAGAACTGAATGAACCGAATAGTAGTCTAGCAGCTATTTTATTGAATGGTTTACCAGATACTCAAAATTTAGATATGACGACCCGGGCGATTAAGGAATATATTGGTACAGCCGTTTATTGGCTGCGAGGATGGCTATAAGCTGTTCGGCATTTAAACCTTAATATCAATAATGGCGCAATCCTTGTAGTGCGAGCATCTGGCTCGCTACTAATACCTAATTTAAATGAATGACAGCTTAAGAATGCATAAATCCAGAAGCCCCGATAAGTGAAGGGCGGGTTTTGCTCTTCACTTATCGGTGAGAAGCTTACCTGAGTGCCTAAACCCGCCCCTACAATATAACTTATTATTTATTACTTAATTAGAGCTTGCTGCACAACCATAAAACCTTTACACATCAAGGGTTAGCGGACGATAAAAGCTGCATCAGGTGCAAGGTGCATGAAAACTCTATGCTGGAAATCATGGCATTTTTCGAGGATGTGTAAGCAGAAGTTTCCTGAGACAGGGGCGTGAAACTATTGCCTATTGCCTTTTCCCTATTGCCTTTTCCCACCACAACACTTATTCAGCAACCCCTAATTAAAGGTAATTTTACTGTAAACGTTGTACCCAAACCGACCTCGCTTTTGACTGTAATCTCCCCCCCATGTAAATCAACACATTTTTTAACGATTGATAATCCTAACCCGGTTCCGGCAATCGTTCCCACATTGGCGGCACGACTAAAGGATTCAAATAACTTGGCTTGGTCAGCTTGGGGAATACCGATTCCCTGATCCTGCACCTGAAACACAACCTGCTTGTCTTCACAGGTTAACGTTAGCGTAATTTTGCCCCCCTGCGGCGAATACTTAATCGCATTCGAGAGCAAATTAGTAATCATTTGTCGCAGTAACTTAGGGTCAAACTTAGCGCATTCACAACTCCCGTGATGCGTAAAAAATAGCTGATGTTTCTCATCGACAGTAATTTGTAATCCTTCAACGATTTCCTCGAAAAAGCTAACTAAGTAGATCGGTTCTGGGTTGAACTCGACTTTCTCAAGTTCTGCCTTGTTAATAAACAGCACATCTTCCACTAAAGCGGTTAGATGTTTAACCGATGCCTGAATCCGCTGGAAATGTTTACGCTGTTTCTGTGCATCCAATTTGTGGAGATACCGTTCCAGAATTTCGGCAGATGAGTTAATTGTTGTCAAAGGCGTGCGGTATTCATGAGAAACAGTAGATATAATCCGGGATTTGAAATGGCTGAGTTCTTGTTCTTGAGCCAGCGCCAGCCGCAACTGAGATTCTAAGGTTCGTAATTGATCATTGGCTTTTTGCAGGTCACTGGTTCGTTCAGCGACGCGATGTTCGAGTTGTTCATTTGCCTGTTGTAATTGTTGCTCTTTTTGATTGAGTAATTGGATTGTTTTAGCGCGTTCAATGGCATAACGAATGGAACGCACTAATAAATTACTGTCAAAATCACCCTTGACTAAATAATCTTGCGCTCCTTTTTGAACCGCAATTGTGGCGAGTGATTCATCCTCTAATCCACTGAGAATAACGATAGGAATTGTGGCAAAATTATTGTATACTTGCTCAATAGTGTCTAAGCCGAAACTATCGGGTAATGACAAATCTAATAAGATGACATCATAAGCATCTTGATCCCTCTGCTGTAGTACCGCTTGCAAACAGCGATGGTGAGTAATTTGGAACGGAGTTGACTTGACAAAATCGAGGAATTCTGTGATTAAATCAGCATCACCGAGGTCATCTTCAATGAGTAAGACTCGGATAGGAGAGGTGTCCATGGTAATTATTTGGGTGGAAGTTTGACAACGGTAAACCAGAAGTTCTCGATGGATTCGACAATTTTGATAAAATCCTGCATACCCAGAGGCTTGGATACATAGCAGTTAGCCCCCAGGTTATAGGACTTCAAAATATCGTCCTCAGCATCAGACGTGGTTAAAACCACCACTGGGATGCGTTTAAAGTAGTTGTCACCTTTAATATCCTGGAGTACCTCACGCCCATCTCGGCGGGGTAGGTTGAGATCCAGTAGAATTAAGTCGGGCGAGATGGCTTGAGTATATTTCCCTTCTCGCCGCAAGTAAGCCAGCGCCTCAACTCCATCCCTGACACTATTGAGATTAATCTGTAATTTGGCATCTTCTAAGGCTTCTTCAATTAAGTCAATGTCTCCCGGATCATCTTCGACGAGGAGAATTTCAATGGCTTTAGTTGCTGAATTCATCAAACAGGTCATGGCATACAGTGTTTGTGGATAATCTTCGCACTATTCCCATTTATGAGATAGTTCCCAAAATCTGGGGCAAACTAACGTTGTTTGTCATTTGTCAGAGAACAGGGAACAGGGAACAGGTAAGGTAGAGTTTTGAGTTAACTTCCTCCTCTCCCATCTTTCCCATCTCCCTCATCTTCCCCATCTTCCCCATCTTCCCCATCTTCCCCAGCTTCCCCATCTCCCTCATCTCCCCCATCACCCCTACACGGTGGGTAGTGTAAAGTAAAAGGTGCTACCTTGTCCTAATTCCGATTCTACCCAGATTTGTCCGCCGTAACGTTCGACAATTTTTTTGCAGACGGCGAGTCCAATCCCTGTCCCTGGATACTCTTCCCGGTAATGTAGGCGCTGGAAAATGACAAAGATGCGATCGCGATACTGGGTCTCCATTCCGATACCATTATCCTGAACCGCAATCTGCCAAAATTGACCCTCTCGCGTTGCGGTGATGTGGATGTGAGGCGGCTGTTGGGTACGGAATTTAATCCCATTGGTAATCAGGTTTTGCAGCAGTTGCGCCATTTGGGTGGAATTGACGTTCACTTTTGGTAAAGAATCGGCGGTAATTATTGCCTTATTTTCTTTAATCAGAGGACTTAAATCTGCCAGCGTTTTCTTAAGAATGTGTCCCAAATCCGTGGGTTCGGGAACCAGTTCCGGTTTGCTTACCCGTGAATAGGTTAACAAGTCGCTAATTAGGCTTTGCATTCTCTGCGTCGCATCGGTAATATAGGCGATATATTTATCGGCGCGTTCGTCCAGTTTACCCCGGTAACGTTTCACCAACAAATCACTGTAACTCCTAATTTTTCGCAGCGGTTCTCGTAAATCATGGGAGGCGACATACGCGAACTGTTCTAAGTCTTGATTAGAACGGGCTAAATCCGCGATCGCGGCTTTAAGTTCTTGTCTGGCTTGTTTGCGTTCGGTAATATCTCGACATAAGGCTAAGATGCGACAACCCTCGTCGGTGTCGATAACTCTAGCATTAACCTCAATCGGTATAATTGTACCATTAGGATGACGATAATCAATCTCTAAATTTTGTACCGATCGTTCCACGAACGCCTTTTGCACTTCCGCCGCATTCCGTTCTAAATCATAAGGCGTTGTCCAATCTAGAACCGTTTTACCAAGAATATCCGATACATTACGATGTCCCGTGACGCGACTATATTCCTGATTCGCATCCAGCACTCTACCCTGTTGATCAAGCACCACATAACCGGTCTGCGTAGTATCAATTAACGCCCGATATTTTGCTTCACTTTGCTGTAAAGCTTCTTCAGCGCGTTTGCGATCCGTGATATCACTAATTGAACCCGCCATTCGCGTCGGTTTTCCCATTTCATCCCAAATTGCTTGCGCCCGCGCATAAACCCAGCAATAGTCGCCAGATTTTTGGCGGAGGCGATATTCTATAGCATAAGGAACGTGATTCTCTAAGTGATCTTGCATCGCATTCATGACGCGATCGCGATCGTCTGGATGAACTTTAGATTCCCAGAAATTATAATTATTTTCGCCTTCTTGTTCCTCATAACCTAAAATCTGATTAAATCGAGGTGAGTAATAAACCTCCTGCGTCAAAACATTCCAATCCCATAATCCATCACCCGAACCCCGAACCGCTAAAATAAATCGCTCTTGCGTTTCCCGCAATGATGTTTCTATGTCCTCCCGCTGGATAATTTGAGTAGCTAACTCATTGTTAATTTGCTTCAGTTTAGCGGGACTAGGTAAAATTAAGGCTTGCGGGAGAATCGGGATTATTACCAAAGCTGTGTAGATAGAAATAATTGCGGTTATGGCTTTAATCAATCCCGATACCCAATAGATAGGATGCCAGAGTGTCACAATCCCCATTAAATGAGTCGTACCGCAGCTAATAATAAAGGCACTAAATAACCAAAACATGCCTTTAAAGGGTACATCTTGCCGCTGTTGGATAAAGTACAGCAGCGTAATCGGAATCGAATAGTAGGCTAAGGCAATTAAACCATCAGCAATAACATGCAGTCCAACTAAATTCGTTTGCCAGAGATAACAATGTCCGTGGGGAATATACATAATGGTCATTTGTCATTTGTTATTCGTCATTTGTCCTTCGTTTTCTCCCCCATCTCCTCTACACAACAGGTAGAGTAAAGTAAAATGTACTTCCCTGACCTAATTCTGACTCGACCCAAATTTTTCCGCCGTGACGTTCCACTATTTTTTGACAAATGGCTAATCCAATTCCTGTCCCTGGATACTCTTCGCGGTAATGTAGGCGTTGAAAAATGGCAAAAATGCGATCGCTGTAGCTGGGATCAATGCCAATCCCATTATCTTGAATGGAAATCTGCCAACAATCATCCTGACAGTCAGCCTTAATATCAATTCGTGGCGGCTGTTCGCGGCGAAATTTAATCGCATTGGCAATTAAATTCTGCAAGACTTGCCCAATTTGTAAGGAATTGGCTTGCACAATGGGTAGCGGCGTTGTATTTATAATCGCCTGGTTTTCTTCAATCGCTGGACTTAAATCCGTTAATGTCTGCTGTAGAATTTGATCTAAATCAGTCGGGTCTAAAACCAGTTCATTCCGGCTGACTCGTGAATAGGTCAATAAATCCGTAATCAACGCCTGCATCCGGATGACACTATCGGTAATATAGCTGATATATTTATCCGCCCGTTCATCCAATTGACCCTGATAGCGTTTCACCAATAAATCACTATAACTCCTAATTTTCCGCAGGGGTTCTCGCAAATCGTGGGAGGCGACATAGGCAAACTGTTCTAATTCTTGGTTAGAACGCTGAAGCTGTTGATTCAGTTGTTGAAGTTGTTCCTCCGCCTGCTTACGTTCTGTCTGATCCTGCACCAGAGATAGAATAGAAACGACAGCGTTTAATTCATCAAACAACACTGAATTATACCACTGGCAATATAACATGTTGCCATCCTTCGTTAAATTGCGATTCTCAACAATCTCTGGTGGCGATTTTGGATTCAATAGGTTTAAAGCTTTGTGATGGACAAATTCCAGGTCATCCGGATAAACAAACTGCAAATCATTCAACCGTTTACCCAGAACCTCCTCTGTCTTCCAGCCAAAAATACGCTCGGCTTGTTTTGACCAACCCTGAACTCGAAACTGACTGTCCCACTCTATCACTCCCAGTGGAGAATTCTCGACATGAAACCGTAATTGTTGATGAGCATTTTCCAACTCAACTGTTCGCTGTTTTACCCGCTGTTCTAAGTCTTCATTGGTTTGGCGCAGGACATCCTCAACCTGTTTATAGTCAGTAATATCTTCTGCGATACCGAGAACCCGTTGGGGTAATCCTTCAACCGTTCGAGAAAAAACAGTTTCTCGACTCCGAAACCAGCGCCATTCTCCATTAGCATGTTTCATCCGATACTCCAGAGTGAGATGCTCATTCTCGGTAAGCGTCGTCAAGTGCTTTTGATGGTCTAGAATGTGAGGAATATCCTCTGGATGTACCAGATGAGACATAAAATCTGTAGCGATATCTTGAATATCTTGGGGTGTATACCCTAACCGTTCAACCGTAGAACGATTAGCATAAACATTGCGTTGTTCTATCACATCATAGAGGTACAAGATATTGGGGACTGTATCCGCAATACGTTGGCTAAAGTGCTGACTGTCACGCAAGGCTTGTTCAGCTTGTTTCCGGAGGCTAATATCACTACCAATCCCCAAAAATCCGACAATTTGGTTATCGGAGTTATATAAAGCGGTAATCGAGAGCAAGACAGGAAAACGACTCCCATCGTGGCAAATATAAGTCCATTCTCGTTCATCAATCTCTCCCCGACGAGCCTTGGCGACAAACGCCTCAAATCCTGGTTGAATCGGAGTACCTAGTTCTTGGCAAAGTTCGCGCGATCGCTCTACAATTTCTTCAGGGTCATGAAATAGAGCCGGTGTTGTTTTACCAACCACTTCTGACGCCAAATACCCGAGACATTTTTCAGCGGCTCGATTAAAGGTGGAAATCGTACCATCAACAGTAGTGGAGATAATCGTATAATTGGCACTATCTAAAATGGCTTGATTCAACGTCGCCAATTCTAGCAGCGCCTTTTCAGTCTGTTTACGCTTTGTGATATCCTGACCTGTAGCCATTACATACTCAACAGCCCCCTGTTCATTCAAACAAACCGTATCCATCCACGCAATCCAGCGCCAGTCTCCATCCCGCGTCACCCAGCAGCTTTCACAGGGTTTGGGGAAATCATCGGGGACTAAGTTATCAAAAATGGCTTGAATTGAGGCTACATCTTCGGGTAGGATTAATAAATCCCAAGCATATTTACCTTGGACTTCCTGGCGCAAATAACCCGTTAACTGTTCACAGGCGTGATTGAAATAAACAATTCGTCCTTGAGCATCCAGAACAACAACCAACGCGCCGATTAAATCCAACAGCGCTGCGGTTAACTCGCGTTGTTCCTTCAGGGCTTTAAGCGGTAGGGATTCGGGGGTGGGTAATGGTTGACTCATGAACATCCTTTGGCAAAAGCGGGACTAGCTGGACGGCTATACTAAAGTATTCCCGTTTCGCCGAGGGGATTTATCATATCTGGGTTAATTGGGGATTGGATTCTTACTGTTCCCTGTTACACACCGAGCGTGTTACCGAGCGAAGTCGAGGTGTTCCCTGTTCGCTAATCTCAACCGTTAACTTTAATTTTGTCTGACTACTTAACCCACCAGTAACGAAACGCGATCGCTAGTTTTGAGAAATGAGCATGCGATCGCCAATTTAGTATTATGGTCAAAAGACCTCAAATTCATATTTCTACCCCTAGCTATGACGACGCTCCTTAAACCATCAACCCTACTCCCAAAAGGATTACAGGTGCAGCAGATTAATAACCTCACCCTGTTCAAATTTACCAATGAATTGGGCGATCGAATGCAAACCCTGCTCGACAAGAAAAAAGCCGATAACCTCACCCCTGAAGAAACTCTTGAACTAGAAGCCATTGGCGAACTTGACGAAATTTTTAGCTACATTAATGCCATTATGGCTGCTAGAGTACATGGTCATTCCTAAGTCGCTCTATGAAACTATTCGTCAACGCGCCCAATTCCGGTGTGAATATTGCCACTATCCCGAACTGCTCAGTTCTGCCCCACTTTCCATCGATCATATTCAAACCGATGACCCACGACAATAACCTCTATTGGGAGGTGATTGTTAATCCTGTGGGATACTAATGCCGTTCCCTTTTAATTATCAGAGAAAATGCGATCGCCCCTAGTAGATATTGTAAGTTCGGTTGAAAGCGATCGCTCTTTGTTAAGCTTGGGGAGTGCGATCGCACTTCTCCATTTTTACACTAATTATTTTTCCATAGCGTTAACAGAAACGCCAGGTTTTGTTCAGCTTTTAAAGCATGGGGCGCATTCGCCTCCATTGAAATAAAAACGCCTGGTTCCAATTGAATATCCTTACCCTCCAAAGTAAAGACACCCTTTCCTTCAATCACATTAATCGTAGCGTTACGAGGTGACGTATGTTCAGAAATGCTCGTGTCCGCCGCCAGACAGAACAACGTGTGGTCACACTGGTCATCTTTATGAATCACTTTACTCACCACACCTCCTTCAGGATATTCGATGCGATCGCGCAATTGCAATGAAAATGATGATTGACTGGGAATCTGACCGGTCATAATAATTTTCTCCTATGGCACAATTTAATCAGGACATCCCGCGTTAGCGAGAATCAAGCGATAACTCGATAAAATTGAATGAATTTGAGTTATGAGTTGAAGTAGAGAGGCATCCGTGTCAACTGAAGCGACAATCCTTAGCCATCCTCGTTTACACAGATTAGACTGGAAAAATTATTCAGTGGCTGGAGCCGCTTGTCAAGGGAACAGAGCTTCCCCAGCTCCCAGACGTAGCATGCTACGTCTCTACATTGCTTCCCCAGCTTCCCCTGCTCTTTCGCTGACGTTGACACCAATGGTTTATCCTATCCAGCAATGCTTTTCTCGACTTCTAACGCTTGGTAGATTCCTGCTGGTATTACTCCTATTCCAAGCCACAGTCCTGACTCCGCCAGCCGTTGCTGTACTGCGACAACACCAAGACGCCCCCGGAATCATGCGCTATCACTCCCAGGAGTCGTTAAAAGATGAATCCGGACGAACTTGGCAGGTGGTTCTGTTCAAAAAAATCATACCAGGTCAACCAACGCGCCTGAATCTGCGGTTAGTCGGCTTCCCGGGAATGGCTGAGTTTACCCATCCCCAAGCCCTGGAAATTGCCACAGCCGATGGTAAACTGCTCACCGTCCCTGATGTCTTTGCCCAAGAAGCGCCAGCGCCTAATGTGGGTCAGTATGATGTCACCGATGTCTTTGCCCAATTACAAGCGGATGAATCCCTGACCCTTTCCATACCCCTCAAACCGGGACAAACCCTTTCCTTAACCATTCCCCAATCATTGGTTATCGAGTGGCAATTGTTAGTCACAGAAATCCTGTAATTTCCCATCTGTCTAACTGAGTAAAACGAATAAATCAACGATTATTTTAGGCGAGGCTAAATCAGCCGCCATTTCAACGTGATCAGACTCCTGTTCGGATTGCTATTTTAGGGTCAATGGCGCTGAAAATTTGCCGTCGTGAATTGCCGAAACCCTTAAACTACTGCAGAGTAGGTACTGTCCACCCGCCTTAAATCAGTGATATTTAGAGGACACCAGAGAGTCAAGAAAGACGCGATCGCACCCTGGAATCAGCCAACTCAGCCGTGGGTTAAGCTAGGGGTAGGTGGGAATCCCCTCAGCCAACAGCAACGGGACTCTCTTTCTCCAAACCCTGTCATCTTTGAAGACTAACTACTATTACCATGCCATCGAAAAAAGACGAATTGGTATAAAATAAAGGGATTCCAAAATAGATGCACACTGTAGAGCGGGGGAAGCGGGCAATGTCTGAGTATATGGATAGCCAACCAAAAAGCTCGTCTCAATCTAATTCGACGCCAGTCCCGAATCCGTTACAGCCTCATCGGTTTAACGTTCCGCCCCAAGCCTCACCCCAACCCCGGGAACCTGTAGATATCCAAGCCCAACGGGAAAAAGCGGATCACCTCAAGTCCAATCTGCTGGAAATCCCGGTTAGCACGTCAGACGCCCCACCACCACCAAATCAGTCGCAGACGGGATTGGGAAATACTACCCAACGGCGGCTCAAACCTCTGGTTAATCCCCTGAACCTAAATTCTCAGCCAGGGAATCCCTCTACATCTGAACCAACAGCCGAGGAGTCTGTGGTTCAACGTCAACCGGAAGACGGTGGTCAATTTCCACCCGGATTTGACCCCCATGAAAAAGCGCAAGCCTTGCATGATGCATTTGATGGCTGGGGAACCGATGAACGGAAAGTTTTGGATATTCTCTGGGCGGGGAACCGCGAACTTACTCAGGCAATTGAAGCGGCTTATAATCAACGGTATCATCCACCCCTTGAACAAGCGCTGCATGATGAACTCTCCGGTGATGACTTGCAAAAAGCGTTGCAGCTTTTGGGTCATGGGAAACTGACGCTACGGGATAAAATTCGAGAAGCGGTTAAAGGCTGGGGAACGGATGAGAATCAGATATTTAATGCCCTTGATCGCGCCAGTGCAGCGGAACTGAATCAACTGCGGAATGATCCAGAGTTGGTCAACTGGCTACAGAATGAGTTGAGTGGCGAAGATTTACGGCTAGTCAATGCCTATTTAAACGGGAATGGCGTACTCGCGGCAAAACTGCGACAAGCGATCGCGGGTTGGGGGAACCGATGAAGCGGCGATCTGGCGGGCGATTGAGAGTGCTACTCCCCAAGAGAAGCAGTTTATTTTATCTCAACCCAAGTTACTCAATGACTTGAAAGCCGATTTATCTGAGTCTGACTGGATTCGTTGCGATCGCACGCTTCGGGGTACGCTAACGAATGTAGACCGGATTGAAATGGCGATCGCGGGTTGGGGAACCGATGAAGCGGGATTGAAAGCGGCGCTATCTGGACTCACCGCCCAAGAGTTTAGCCAGCTTCCCGAAACGATTGATCAATTCCTGGGTGCCGAACTATCGGGAAGCGATTTAGTCGAAGCACAGGAAATCCTGCATCAGCAACGACTGAAGTATGACCCAGAGTATCAACAGGCATATTTGAACCAACAAGGTGAAGCATTAGGCGAAGACGCGATCGCAGATGCAGGGAATTCGGTTTTAATTGCCGGTGATGGACAAAGCCAGTCCGCCGTGGGACGACTCAAAGCCGCTTGTGCGGGTTTCGGTACCGATGAAAAACAAATCTGGCAAGTCCTCAATTCCCTGAGTGAGTCGGAACGCCAGTTTATTCGAGAACGCAATCCCCAAGGGGTGCTGGATGTACTGCGAAGTGATTTATCTGATGCTGATTATACTCGCGCCATGGAATTGCTCAGTGGGGGTACAGGTTCAACCGTCGCCGCGATTAAACAAGCCGTAGAAGGGTTAGGTACAGATGAGCGGTTACTCTATGATGCCATTGACCGCATCTTCAACGAAGGCGTCGCCGCTGACATTTTAGCCGATCAGAATTTACTGCAACAGATTCGCAAAGATATTTCCGCCAAACAATATGATATCTTCTACGACGCCCTGCGGATCGGTCACTTCACGCCCCTAATGCGCCTGCAATGGGCAACCGCGATGGCAGGAACCGACGAGGAGTTAGTCTTTGAACTGTGCCGAGAGTATGGACAACAATGGTATAGCCAGGGTCAAATAAAACCTGCGATCGTGGCTATCCTACAACGGGAACTAGATACCCGCGACTATTGGCAAGCCCTGGACTTAATCCGAGGCGAACCCCAAACCGAAGCCGAACGATTAGCCCGGGCGAAGGAACTCCTGGAACGAGAACGGGGCGGAATCAGCACGGGCATTATGGATGCTCTCTCCTCCAGTGGGGAAAATGCCGATGATGCGTGGCGAGAGTATCAAGCCACCTATAATAATGCCCTAGCCGATGGGGAACTCACCGAAGCAGAACAGCAGTTACTGCGCCGGGATGAAGAATTCTCTAAACGGATGACGGCAGAATATCGGGATGCCAAAGCCACCGTCGCTCAATGGGCAACTACCATTGCCGTTGCCATTGTCGGTATTGCTGCTACCCTTCTCACCGCTGGTGCGGCGGGTCCCTTTGTTATGGCGTTAGGTGGGAAGGTCGCGGTTGCGGCTGAAGCGATGGTGCTGGCGGCGGCGTTAAAAGTGGGTTTGAATAAAGCGATTCAGGGTGAGGGATACGACGTAACCAGCACTCAGGCTCTAGTGGATGCCGTTTCTGCCAGTGTTGAGGTGGGTTTAACCATGGTGGGTGGTCATTTGGCAACCCAGTTTATGCAAGGCATGGGCAAGACAGCCCTGGCTCAATCCGTCGCCCCTGGAGTCCAAAAAGTCTTTGGTCAAGCCGGCACCCGCATCCTCAACGCCGGTTTAGAAGGTAGCATTGATGCCACGATTGGCGGTATTGGTGAAGGCATTATTCAAGGCATGGCTCAGGATGAAACCTGGGCGGGTGGTGTTGAAGGCTTCTTCAAGAACATGGGAACCTCCGTTGGCGTGAATGCCTTAATGAGTGGCGTTGGTGGTGGTATGGCTGGCGCTGGGTTTAAGAGTATTGGCGAAGTGTTTGGTCCTCGGTTGCGGAGTCGAGCGCCGGAGACACCACCAGCGAACTCAGATGCTCCCCCCTCGAACCTGCCAGATAGTCCCGAACGCACAACACCGACTTCGACAGGCGATTCCGTAGATGGAGAGATTAAGCCACCCGATAGCCAACCTGAGATAGAAAGTCCCAGTAGTACTCACCATGTAGAAACACCAACCCGTTCCAGTGCACAAGCAGATGAGCCAGGAGTCGTCGCTCAACAAACAACGCCAGGTGGACATACCCTCAAAGCCTTAGACGATGGGAATGTTGTCCTTTGCTCGGACTGCGAACTGATTGAGGTTCGCTATCAGACGCTCTTTGACAATAAAGACAACTATGATGCTAAATTACAAGGCGATTTAGATCTATTGGAAGCTGATCTCACAGAAATTAGACAGCTTCAGATGCGCAAGCAGACCCATCTAGATCTTAGTGACACTGAGGTACAACAACTCGATTTAGAAATTAAGCAAAAGCTAGCACGGGTTAAGGACGATCTCAATGACTTAGAAACCCAGCGATACAACGAGCTGAATAAAATTGAGAAAGAGCAACTGACTACTCAAGAAGAGCAAGAGTTAGTCGCCATTCAACAGCAACGTATCCAATCGCTAGATACTGAAGCAAATCTTAATCTGACGCCGGAACAAATTAATCACTTGGCTGGAAAATCGCCTGGGCAACCTCTCACTAAGGAACAACTCCAAAAACTGATGAGTCATGCTCAGCTCGATTGGAAGCAGGTCAAAGCCAACTACCTCAAGTATCCCAACTTAATGAAGCAAGTTGTGGACTACCGCACCAGCGAGGTACAAACAATAATTAATAAAATCAAGCAAGATTTAATTGAGGTAGAAGCTGTATTTCAGGATAAGTCTCGCATCAGCCAAATTGCTGCAGGCAGTACAGATCTCACCTCTGACTATGATATCGTGTTCCTGTCTCATATACACATATCCGAGCCCACGAGACCGTACTAGATCTCGTATGCCGTCTTCTGC
>CAZNNK010000064.1:0-13475 GCA_964574085.1 uncultured Coleofasciculus sp. | reverse complement strand
TACCTGTGCCGCTGAGCCGAATGATTCTTCACCCTCTTCAGCCAAGACGTCTTCCCCATCTTCTGTTACGTCTGGCAAAATTTCATCTTGGGTTGAACTGGTGCTTTCATTTAAGGCTTCATCCGTGGATGTGGGCAGCTCAATGATAGAAGCATATTCTGGGTCAGTCACGCTATCAACTGGTGTTGACTCAACTCTAGGTTCTGAATCAAAGAAGTCATTGAGTGCCTCAAAATCGGGGAGGTTTTCTGCGTCTTCCCAACCGTCTTGATCAAAATCGTCGAGGGATGTTTCTTCAAAGGGATTCGATACATCCTCCGCTGCTGCTGTTGCTGATTCGATGCCGATGTCCGCTTGATCGGTACTGTCTAAATCAGTTTCTTGATCTAAATCGCTACTTTCTAGATAGTCTTCCAGATCAAAATCATTCTGATTGGTTGATTCTCCCCAAGTTTGAGCTTCGTCCTCTGTACTAGAAATTTCTAGTAGGTCATCAAAGTCAAAGTCTGACTCTGAGGCTGTTTCATCGCCCTGAATGGAGGATTGAGGAACGTCCTCTACGTCTAAATCTGCAAAATCCGAATGACTGAACATTCCTCCGGTTGCCGTTTCTCCTTCCTCCTCAAAGAAACTCTCACCAAATAAACCATTTAAGTCTTCGCCTGAGTAACTCATCCGGTCTGACTCTTCGGAGGGATCTGACTCAAATCGTTGATCAGAAAAGTCATCGGTCAAGCTGGATGAGATATCAAAGGAATCCGGTGATTCTGTTGAGGCTTGAGGATTCGCGATCGCGTCTAGGTCAAAGTCATCCGTTAACCCCTCCATTAACTGATCATCGGGTGTTGAATGTCCTAGCTCATCACTCTCTCCAATTAAATCAGAAAAATCATTTGTGTCTTCAAGATCCAGCCAATCATCTGCATCTAAGTCTAAGGATTGATCATCTGGACTAATAACTTCTTCTTCGTGCCACGTTTGATCTAAATCAGCGGTTTGAGTTTCAAAAATATCGGCTAAACTATTAAGTTCGGCGATACCTACTTCGGGTTCGCCTTTCTCGGAGAGGGGAGGGATAGAATTTGAGGATGGAACCGCCGAGAATTGGAGTTTATCGCCTCTGGGATCTCCGGTATCGTTTGGGTTTTGGATATAGGTATCCTCGGCTTGGATATAGGTATCGCGATGATCGGAGCGATCAGATTCCTGGGTTGACGAATGGGTGCTAGTATCGGATTCTGTCTCGGATTCGACCGTTGTCGCGTCGGGTGCCAGGGCTTTGAGTTGTTCACTGGGTACAATCTCGGCGGATCGCCCAGTCAGCACTAATTCTTGAGCTTGTTTAATTTCTTTAATGGTGACGCTAGCGAGTAAGCGGTAGGAATTTTCGGGATTGGCGATCGCACGTTTTGATATCTCTAATAGTTCACCCCACCCCGGTAAGTCCAATCGATCACCTAATTCGATCAACCGTTGGCAATGATCTTGCAGGGCGCGGCGATGTTCGGGAGTATCCGACTGCTTATACAGTTGCAACATCTCCCGCAGTTCTACCAGGACATCTCGCTTAAAGGTGGCGGGCAAGGTTTTTGTTCCTTTACTAGAGGATTGAGAGGAGTGGGCTGGGGAAGGAGTATCACCAGTCGCTTGAGAATTTTGAACCAACTGTTGTAAATAGCTGTTGAGTTGCACAAAAACGGGCTCAGCATCAGACATAATTGGGCTGGCTGTTTCGTCGGTCAAACCATCCGATCCTTGAAGCTGATTTAACAGAGCGCTGAGGGTGTCAAAAACGTGCAGCAACAGGGATTCTAACTGAGTATCTGCTTGAATTGGAGTGTCTTGGAGGACTTTGAAGTAATCTTCTAAGCGATGGGCAGTTTGATGAATGCTATTGAGTCCTAACATCGCTGCTCCGCCTTTGACCGAATGAGCAGCGCGAAACATTTCGTTCAATGTCTCAGGGTCTTCGATGGTGCTTTGCAGATTTAGCAAACCTTGCTCTATGGTATTGAGGTGGTCTTGTGCCTCCTCCATAAAGTAGCCCATGATTCGCTGTTGTTGTTCCGACTGCATAGCCATGTCCCTCAAAGCGTAGTAATGTGGGGTATTTTGCGTCCCTAACTGCCCTGATTTAGTGCAGCGCTCGATTAAGATTTACCATCAATAGTTTTTTTAATGTAGCTAATCTATTTCGGATTGACCTGAATTTATGACGAATCAAACCTAGCTTTCCCCCTTACCCCCTCTGATTGTAGCATTGCGCTCTACCGACTCTTTTGCTCAATTCGTCTCTTATCCTTTGTCCTTTGGTATGCTGAAACCGACGCTCTAAAGGTTATCCTCTGCCTCTTCTCGATCTTGTTGTGCCAAGTTCCGTTGCTGCTGGGCAACGGCTTTTTGGTGAGACTGTTCGCCTGTCCAATCTGCACCCCGTTGGTCTAACTCATTCAGCAAGGGTAATCGACCATACAGAATCAAGGTATCACCCGGACAAATGCGAGTGTGTCCTTTCGGTGCGCCCACATAGCGACCGTTCTCCCGTTGGATTCCCAGCACCACCACCCCTTCTTGCCTCAACCCCAACTCTCCTAACTCTCTCTCTGCCAACCAATCGTCAGGTTGTACTTCCATCTCCATTACGGTGTAATCACCAGACAGACGTAGCAAACTGGCATAATCTTGCACATTCAGCGTCGTCCAGCGCTGCAACGCCCAATTAATCAGTCGTGACAAATAACGGTCAATCCATTTACTCGTGGCTAAAACCCACAGCACCGCTAATCCTATCCCCAATATCAGCGATCGCACTAGCCATTGCTGGTTACTCGCTGTGTTCAAAAATGTCAAGATTAGGGATGAAATCGTAGTGATCACGCCCACATTCCCTAGCAACATCAACAGCATCAAGATGCGACGCCGTACCGGATGGCTAACCACTTGTTCCGCTTCGTTGGTGGTAAAGCCTACCCCTGTAAACGCTGAACGAGCCTGGAACTTTGCCGATTCCCGTGACAGTCCGGTGAGTGCCAGCGCCACAGTAGCAATGCGAGTAATGAGTAGCGATAAGCTTACCACAGTCAACAGTGACACCAGTGCAGCCAAGTTTTACCTCCCCTAATGTTCCTCTAAAAAGGACAAGTTTACTTTATTAATAAATAGTGTAAAGAGTTGGGAACTTGAGGCGGAACCCTCCTTATTGTCAAGGGGGAGGGAAGCTGGGGAAGATGAGGAAGATGAGGAAGATGGGGAAGATGAGGAAGCTGGGGAAGATGGGGAAGATGGGGAAGATGGGGAAGATGGGGAAGATGGGGAAGATGGAGGAGAAAAAATTGAATTAGGGCTTATCCGAGCAATATTGGAATGGCTCTATGTCACCTTTATCAGTTGGGTTGAAGTACAAAACCTAACTTTATGATTCGTTTTAACACTTGAATTGACTATGGTAAAACAGCTCCAAACACAACAGCAATCGCAGACTTGGGCAAGAGAAATTCAGCAGATCATTCGCGGGATTTTGGGCGGATGTTTGTTTGGTATTCCTCTACTCTATACAATGGAGGTTTGGTGGATAGGGTCATCGATTCAACCTATTCTATTACTGGCTATTCTGAGCATTACGTATAGTGTTGTGTTTTTATTTAATCGCAGTGAAGGGTTTCGCAAAAATCGGCATGATGGGATTCTTCATGCCACTATGGAAAGTGTAGAAGCCTTGGCAATTGGCATTGTTTGTGCGACGTTTATTCTAATTTTGCTGCGTCGCATTACCGGAGAAACTCCCATTGATGAAGCATTAGGAAAAGTAATTTTTGAGAGTGTGCCATTTTCCTTGGGTGTAGCCATGGCGCGATCGCTACTGCCGGAACAATCGGCTGAATCTGACTCCAGCCAATACATACAGCCGATCAAAAAACTGGGTTTCCGGACGATGATAGCTGATATTAGTGCCACCTTAATCGGTGCAATCATTGTCGCCTTTAGTATTGCCCCGACTGACGAAATTCCCACCCTAGCAGCTTCAGCTTCATCCCCTTGGCTGTTGATCATTATTGCCGCATCCCTATTCATTTCCTACGGGATTGTTTTTGCTGCTGGCTTTGCTAACCAACATCAACGCCGTCTCCTCAACGGGATCTTGCCAACGCCTATCGGGAAAACTATTCTCTCCTACTTGATCTCACTGCTGGCTTCGGCTTTAATGTTGTGGTTCTTCAACCGCCTTAGCTTGAGTGATCCGTGGTTTTTGTGGTTACGGTATACGCTGTTGTTAGGGCTACCTGCAACCATTGGTGGTGCTGCTGGACGTTTAGCAATATGATATGAGTGATCAGTCTCCCGATCAAACGAATTCCTCTCATCGTTCCCCGGCGGAGTGGGTCAGCTTTACAATAGCCCTGTTCATCTTAATCACAATTGTGGGACTGGTCACGTTCAGAGGACTGGGTGCAGATAGTCAACCCCCTATCGTCTGTGTAACGGTTAAACAAACAGACATTCGCCAAGTAGAAAGGCAATATTATGTCCCCTTTACCGTCACTAATAGCGGGGGGAGAACGGCGGAATCCGTTCAGGTGGTGGCGGAACTCACAACAGCAGCGGGAGTTACAGAATCAGGTGAACAAAACATTAGTTTTTTGTCCAGTGGTGAAATTCAAGAGGGCGCCTTTATTTTCAGCTACCCTCCCCAAGAGGGAGACTTAAAGGTACGGGTGGCTAGTTATAAATTGCCGTGACTTTTGATGGGATGAGGGGGAGACAAGCAACAAATTTATGACTTATGAACAAGGGCGGGTTTTGTTGATCAGTTATTGGTGGGTAAGCTTACCTGAATAGCTAAACCCGCCCCTACAATTGGCTTATGGGTTACGTTAGTGCTTCAAAACCTGCCACAACATCTAGGAGTTCTGCTGTAATTGAACTTTGACGTTGGCGACGATATTGAGAATTTAAATCGGAAAGTCGTTCATCAATATTCTTTTGGGCGGATTGCATCGAGGAGAGACGACTGGCATTTTCACTAGCCAGAGATGCAGCAAACGCCTGATAAAGAGACACAAACAGATATTGGCGGATTAATGCGGAAAATAATTGCAGCCAGTTCATGGTATAACTCGGCATCATTGATGTCGCCCATTCTCTGGCTTCTAACTGGCGCAACCATTCGGGATCGAGGGGTAAAAGCTGGAGATGGCGCGATTCGTAGGACGCCCCTGATAACGGATGATTATAAAATAAGAGGATGCGATCGCATTGCCGTTCCTCTCGCCATTGTTCAATCGTTAGCACGATATCTTGGACTTGAGGCGTAATATCGGATGCCGATCGCGGTACGGGAAAGGCTTCAGTTACCGCATATCCTGCTGTTTCCAAGGAGGGAATCACTCGCGCCCCCACTCCTGCGATCGCTAATTGTTCCGGTGACACATCTTGCTGATTCAGGTGTTCGATTGCATGATGGGCAATTTGCTGATTAAACTGACCGCATAACCCTTGATCTGACCCAAAAATAATCGCAATCATACTCTGTGACGGAGATGGCGCCTGACTCAGATTGAGGAGCGATCGCGGTATCGTGAAGGATTCGGCAAAATGACGCTGTTTGAGGAGAATCTGTAACCCCATTTCTATAGTACGATTGTACTCAACCAGAGACTCTACGGCTTTTTCATACTGACGAATACTCACAGCCGCCAACGCTTTCATCGTCTTCACCACCGATTGTAAATCTTGGGCGCTGCTAATTTGGGTTTTGAGTTCCTCAATGGTTGCCATTCCAGATTTTAAAGTTAGGATTCAAACGCTTATCCAGTCGTCTTTAGAGGACTTTAGCGGTTGGCTATCAGAGAAGTCATCCGCCATAAGTCATAACTTACAGAACTTACGCCAAATCCAGGTTAGCTACCCCCGTTATAATTTAGTCCGCGCAGGCGGACTTTGTTTGTGTAGCTGCGATTTCAATCGCCTCCTCTTTGTTTGTGTAGCTTCAACTCCTAATGTAAAGTTTTGTATCAATCTGGAATAGTCCCCCCTTAATCCTCGTTTCTAGTAATAACCGAGGAACAACCCGGTTAATCACTAAGTACAGCGCGGCGGAAATCAATTGATCAGTCATACCTTACTGACAAAGCAATTGGAATTTCTCGGAAGCGGTACTCAATTCTGATGTTTTATTAAAGGAGTTTCAAGCGAATGGCTGTATCCACAGTTGTTTCTACGTTCGAGCTTTTGGTTAAACCCCTAGTCCAGCAAAATGCTGACATTTTAGGGGCAGGTCGGACTATTATCCAGGGTTACTTTTTGACGATTTCTAATATCAATCGCAATACCCCTGTCCGACTGCGAGTCAATTTCACCGCTCAGTCTCCCAACCTAAACAGTCAACCGCTACTGGCATTTTTTGATGTCGCAGGTTTCAACAATCAATTAAATCCCATCAGTCAAACCCCAACCACTCAAACCTATTTGATATCCATTCCTCCACGCGATACCGGGTTATTTCTCTTACAACCCGATGTCACTAACCAACAAGTTGTTAACCAAGCCAACACTGAAATCCGTGGATTTGTTACCCTTTCCCTAGCCAATCTCTTTGGTTCTAACTCCTTTGACTTGTTGCTGACGCCTCAGCAACGGGGAACATTCTTACCCAACGACTTCCCCCAAACAAGGGCAGACTTTGACCAACTTGCTTATGCGCTGCCCACGGCGACAGGCGGTTCTCAAGTTACACTAACTCAGTTTCAATTCCCAATTTTTCCGATACGGCAACTCCCCTCTGAAATCCTTGAACTTGACCCTGGCTTAGCCGAAATTATCCGAGAAAATCCTGATCGGTTTAATCCTAACCCCCCGAATTTAGGCAATGGAGTAATTTCCGAAACAACCGATAGCTTGCAACAGGTTTTAAGCACGATGGTGGAACGGATCGATGAGTTAGAAACCCAGATGACCAGAAGTTAAGCTATCACAGCCTAACCCTTAATTCGGTCGGTGTCAACCTAACTCTTGAACCAAAAGATAGTAGAGATGTAGCAGACTACGTCTCTACTATCACACTCAAAAATTATTTTTCCTTCTCAAGCGTCAATTTAGCAACAGCGGTTAGCTATAGAGACGTTGCGGTTTTCTTTGTCTTTATCCCAAAGCAACATTAATTAATGATGAACGAGATATTTAAGTTTCAGCCTCTTTCCTTTAGCTGGGTGGCTATTCACCCAAATCCAAAAGGTGTTATTCAATTTATCGGTGGTGCTTTCTTTGGTAGTTTTCCGACCGTTTTTTATCGCTATTTATTAAAAGCGTTATTTGATGAAGGGTATACCATCATTGCTCTTCCCTTCCGGTTTACCTTTCGTCATTGGTCTGTTTCAATTAGTTTGTTACAAGAACAGAAAGTTCTGTCTCAGGAAATCTCCCAAGTTGCTAAAAGACTCAACTACCCAACTGAGGTTTATCAAAATCTGGACAACTATTTTTGGATAGGTCACAGTTTGGGATGCAAGTATATCGCCCTTTTAGAGCTTTTAAGTGGCGACAGATGGCGAGATATTTTAAAGCGGTGCAATTCAAACGCAGACAGTCAGATTCGCCAAATTGAACAGAGTTTTATGGATAGTCCTGACTTACAACGGTCGATCAAAAATCAACCCTCTTTACTCCTCGCCCCTGACATTAGTGATACGCAAAGTGCCATCCCTCGACCTTTAGCGTTCATTGCCCGTTTCCTGGATTCAATAAACCTGGGTGTAATTCCCACCAGGAAACAAACTCTATGCTATATCAGCAAAAGCCCACTGTTTAACTTGACAGGCATTATTTCGTTTGATCGGGATACAATTGCTGGAAGTGAGCAGGACAAATTTAAAGATGAGGAACAAAGAAGAAATAGTGATGTGCTGTGGCTGATCAATTATTTGAAGCAGGGCAAGTTTCCCTTACTACATCAAGAACTATCAGGTAAGCATTTAGCACCGCTGGGGATTCAAGTTGGGAATTATGTTCTTAAAATAAATCCACTAACTAAATTTATTCAAAGGATTCAAGATAGACCGCTGGAAAGAGTAGTTATCAAATTTTTGGATAAGCTCAGTATGCGAATCTAAAAACTGGATCAATAATCCGATTTTAGGCAGGGGGCAATAAAACGTTGTCCCCTACTTAGCCAATTCAGTGAAATATGCTATCATTTTATTATTTATGGCAAATTAACCTTAAAATTATTACCCCTTATCCAGCGCTTACTTTAAAAAAATAACTGAAAATAAAAATAATCTAGCCTCCTGTTGGAACATAATTATAGTCATCTTTAGATGACTTGCGCTATAAGCCAAGAACTTGAGTTCTTGGCGCTTGGTGCTAGACTAGCTGGGGAAGAGATGGAGATTCGGTACAGAGACTTGATGAATACGTTGATGTTAAATTAAGGGGAGCATCCCAATTTGGCAGGTTGACTCTTGTAAGGGGGCTGAACCCCTTGCCAATTCGTTACTTTGGGTAATCCTTTGTCCAAAACGGGATGCTCCCAAATTAAGGACAGTCGAGGCGGGTTTGAGCAATACCAGAAAACCCTTAACTTCACCCAACACGGCGTATCGATATGACAACCCAACTGAAAGCCCAAGCACTATCACTGCTGCGCCAAGCCCTCAACAATCCAACCGCTGAATTTCGGGAGGGACAATGGGAAGCCATCGCTAGCATAATTTTAGAGCGATCGCGGCTTCTGGTTGTACAACGCACAGGCTGGGGGAAAAGCATTGTCTACTTTCTCGCTACTCGTTTACTGCGTGATAATCATGCAGGTCCCACTCTGCTGATTTCACCCCTCCTGGCGTTGATGCGAAATCAAATTGTTGCGGCTGAACGGATTAATATTAACGCCGCCACGATTAACTCCAGTAATCCCGACGAGTGGGAACAGATTAACACTCAATTACAAGCGGGAATTATTGATATTCTCCTGATTTCCCCCGAACGACTCGCCAATGAAGACTTTCGCCAAAAGATTCTGTTACCCATCTCCCAACGAATTGGCTTATTTGTTGTCGATGAAGCCCATTGTATTTCCGACTGGGGACATGACTTTCGCCCCGACTATCGGCGCATTGTCCGGGTTTTACAAGCACTTCCTCAAACCATTCCCGCCCTCGCCACAACCGCCACGGCAAATAACCGCGTGGTTCACGATATTATTACGCAACTGGGTGCCAATTTAATGGTATCCAGAGGTACTCTTACCCGAAAAAGCTTACAATTACAAACCATTAAATTACCGAGTCCCGCCGCCCGCATGGCGTGGTTGGCGGAACACTTACCCAACTTACCCGGAAGTGGGATTATTTACGCATTAACTATCAAAGATACGGAACGAGTTGCCGATTGGTTAAATCAGCAAGGGATTCATGCTCAAGCCTACCATGCTAAGCTAACTCATGAACAGCGTTTAATCTTAGAAGACCAACTGCTTAACAATGAAATTAAGGCTTTAGTCGCAACAACCGCTTTAGGAATGGGGTTTGATAAGCCGGATTTAGGATTTGTCATCCACTATCAGCGTCCAGGTTCAGTGGTTCATTATTACCAACAAGTCGGACGAGCGGGGAGAGCAGTAGAGCAAGCTTATGGTATTCTGCTCGGTGGAGAAGAAGATCAGGAAATTACCGATCATTTTATTCAAACTGCCTTTCCACCAGAGGCTCATGTTCAGGAGGTTTTAAAAGCATTAGAACAAGCCGAAGATGGATTGTCTGTTCCCCAACTTGAGCAGCATCTCAATCTCTCTAACGGGCAAATTAAGAAGGTGCTGAAACTGTTATCCCTAGAGTCCCCTGCACCCGTCACCAAGCAAGGCTCTAAATGGTATGCGACGCCCGTATTTTATCAACCGGATACGGAGAAAATTGAACGGTTGACCCAAATTCGTCACCAAGAACAAGCTCGCATGTTGGACTATATGAACAGTCGAGAATGCTTGATGACATTTCTCGCCAGAGAATTAGATGATCCCCAGTCCACACCTTGCGGGAAATGTGCGGTATGCTGGGGTAGACCGTTATTACCCGAGACCTATTCCCTAAACCGAGTGAATCAAGCGATTCAGTATCTCCGTCGCAGTGATCAAATGATCGAACCTCGTAAACAATGGGCATCAAAAGCGCTTCCTAGTTATGGGTTTTCTGGGAAAATTCGCGACAATTTACGCGCCGAACCCGGACGAGCCTTATCGCTTTGGGGGGATGCAGGTTGGGGTGAATTAGTCAAACAAGGGAAATATCATAATCATTATTTTGACGATGCCTTGGTGCAGGGTACATTTGAGATGATTCAACGTTGGCATCCCCAGCCTTTTCCCACTTGGGTAACCTGTGTTCCTTCCTTAAATCATCCGCAACTTGTCCCCAATTTTGCCCAACGCCTCGCCCATCAATTACAATTACCCTTTCAGCCCATTGTCCGGAAAGTTCGCCCGAATCAGCAACAAAAACAGATGAGTAATAGTTACCAACAAGCCCATAACCTCGATGGTGTCTTTGATGTGACCCCTTGGCAAGGAATGAAGGGGGCAGTATTCTTAATTGATGATATGGTAGATTCACGGTGGACATTCACGGTTATTGCTGCACTTTTGCGTCGGGCTGGAAGTGGTCAGGTTTTTCCGTTAGCATTGGCACTTAATTCGTTAGCGCAAACAAATTAGAAGATTATGGATTACCATCTGCTGTCACCCAATACTCAAGCCATTTTATTATTGTGTGCCAGCTTTGGGCAAAATCGTCAAACTGAACCCAAACCCTTAACCCTGAGTGAGTATAATACGGTTGCAAGTTGGTTGCTGGAAGATAACCTAAATCCAGCGGATTTGCTCAATCCAACTCTGAAAAATCGCTTATCTCAAAATACTATTGGCAAGCTGGATTCTCAGCGGTTAGTCGCGTTACTTGAGCGCGGTGTCATGCTCAGTTTAGCGGTGGAAAAGTGGACGAATCAGGGGTTATGGATAGTGGGGCGAGGTGACGCAGACTATCCTCAATGTTTGAAGCAGAGATTGAAACATAATGCACCCGCGATTCTCTATGGAATTGGTAATAAAGAGTTGCTTGCTCAAGGGGGGTTGGCTATCGTTGGTTCTCGTGATGTTGATCAAGACGGACTTAATTATACCGAAAGAGTTGTCCAGACCTGTGCGGAACAGGGAATTAACGTGATTTCTGGTGGGGCGCGTGGGGTAGATCAAGCGTCAATGTTAGGTATAGTAGCAGCAGGTGGGAATGCTGTGGGTGTACTTGCGGATAGTTTGACGAAAGCGGCTGTGGCGAGTAAGTATCGTGCGGGAATTAAGGAAGGTAGACTAACATTAGTGTCTGCGTATGACCCCGACGCGAGTTTCAGCGCGGGTAATGCTATGGGGCGAAATAAGTATATTTATGCGTTAGCGGATTATGCATTAGTGATTAGTTCTGCTGTTGGTGAAGGTGGAACCTGGGCGGGGGCGACTGAAGTGCTGAGAAAGGTAAAAGATGTCCCCGTTTTTGTGCGGATGCAGGGAACTGTACCTGAAGGGAATCATAAATTGCTGGAAAAGGGAGGGATTGTTTTTCCTGAAACCCCTTGGAATAAACCTTTGCGTACACTTTTAGATACGGCTATAGCTGAGGTTGAAGAAAGCCAAGCTGATGGAGGAGTAATGGAGTCTGAGAAATCTTCAGCCGGAGATGATTTAGGCGGGGATAAAACGATTTCCATTAATTTACCCGCCAGAGATATCTATGAAGCGGTTTTACCCTTTATCCTCAACCAGTTAGAGCAACCTCAAGATGCGAAATCTCTGGCTGAATCGTTGCAGGTACGAAAAGGACAGATGGAGGATTGGTTAAAACGAGCGGTGCAAGAGGGGAAAGTGATTAAGCAGAAGAATCCGGTGATGTATGTAGCGAATAAGGAATTGAATTTATTGGCTTTGCTGGAGAAAGAGGATTCTGGATAACGCTAAGGTGAAGGGAGCATATCACCTTTTATCACCTTCGTAGGTTGGGTTGAGGAACGTAGGCGAAGCCTTCTCGAAGAGTAACCCAACGCCAAGGGGTTCGCCTATTTGGTTTCAACCCAAGGCTGTTTAATGCGAGTGGTGTAAGATTTAAGCATAAGGGCGGGTTTTGTTGCTCAGTTATCTGTGACAAGCTAAATTAGTGGCTAAACCCGCCCCTACAATTGACTTATTACGTCTTGTAGCTGTTAACTGTGATTCCTAGATTGACGCTATAGGGTGGCTAGGCAAGTGACTGAGATTTTGTAGAGGGCTAATGGCTGAGTTTATTTGAATTGGCAAAGGTTTTCAAGTAAATTTATATAAATTTTTCATGTTGGGCTATTTATGCATATTGATGAATTACATATTCAAAATTTTAGATGTTTTCAAGAGATACATTTTAAGTTTCCACCTGACAATACAGCTATATTAATTGGAGTAAATGGTTCAGGTAAAACATCTACTTTGGATTGCATCGCTATTCTTTTAAATTTAATAAAAGAAAAAATAATCAATATTGAATATGGTGAAGAGGATATTCTTGCTGGAGGTAAGCCGGGAATCTTCGAGAAAGAGGTAAAAAAAGTTTTTATAAATGACATTAAGGTTAATGAGCAATCACAAGCACTTCCTGTAAATGTATCGGTTTTGTTCTCAACGAAAAACGATGGTTCTATATCCTGGAGTATAACAGAAAACATTTACCATACAACCATTGATCACATTGGAAAACAACAAAAAGAACAAGAACTAAATAGCTATATTGATAAATTAAAGGAAAAAATAAAGTCTCGTATACTAAAGAGTAATTTACCATTGTTAGTATATTACAGAACTAATCGTATTTTCCCCAATGCTGAATTAATGAATGAGCAGGATACCAATGATCTACATATTATTAAACAATTGAATGCTTACCGGGGAGCATTGAATTCAGGAATAAATAAATTTCAAGATTTTTTGATATGGTTCAAACAAGAAGAAGATTACGAAAATGAAATTTGTGTTCGTCAAGATAATGCATATAGAAATCCAAATTTAGAGGTGATCAGAAAATCAATAGAAGTATTTTTATCAAAGTTCGCTGATAGCAATTTTCATAACCTGCGGGTAGTTAGATCAAAATCCCAGGGAGGCCTTAATTTGTCTCGTTGCCCTGCCCAATTTTTCTTTATCATCACCAAGAATAATCAGGACTTTAAGTTAGAGCAACTATCAGATGGAGAAAAGATGCTGTTAATGTTGGTGACTGACTTGGCGAGGCGATTGGCAATTGCTAATCCCGGCTTGGGAGTTAATGCGTTAGAAGGCGAAGGTATTGTTTTAATTGACGAAATCGATTTACATTTGCATCCCCAATGGCAAAGAATCGTAATTCCCAGCCTAACCCGAACCTTTCCGAATTGTCAGTTTATTGTGACAACTCACTCGCCTCAAGTTCTGAGTA
>CAZNNK010000063.1:1803-13527 GCA_964574085.1 uncultured Coleofasciculus sp. | reverse complement strand
TCCCTCCACTGATTTTGAATAAATTTTTGCCCACTTTATTGGGTGTAATTACAACTAGCTATTGTTTTGGTACTTGCTTGCAGTTATTGCCTGTACCAGCCGCCGGATTTATTGCCTCTTTAGTTCTCAATCAAACGCTTTGGATGCGGTATGATTTAGTCTCAGGTACACCCCGGGCGTTTATTTATCCACTATTTTTAGCGTTTTTGTACTATCTATTGCGGCGATCATTGCTGCCCTGTTTAATCGCGATCGCTCTCCAAGGATTATTTTATCCCCAGTGTGTATTCATTTCATCAGGAATTTTAGTATTACAGCTATGGCGTTGGCACAAAAGACGACTTTGTTTGTCTGGGAATAAACAGGACTATTTATTTTGTGTCGCTGGACTAGGAACGGCGTTGTTGGTTATGCTGCCTTATGCGTTACAATCCTCTGAGTTTGGAGCCGTTATTACGGCTGCACAAGCGAAGATATCGCCAGAATTTTCACCGGGTGGACGAACTCCTTTTTTCCACAACAATTTTTGGGAGTTTTGGTTTTACGGGAAGCGAAGTAGTCTTGTACCCCGCCTGTCAAGGATCACTCCACTAATTTATACGGGTTTATTTTTGCCGTTTCTCTTGTGGAAGTCATCTCAGTTTCCTTTGGCAAGACAGGTGACTCCTAAGGTGCAGGTTTTAATGCAAGGTTTTATCGCTTCTTTGGGTATGTTTGTTATTGCCCATGTTTTCTTGTTCCGGCTACATCACCCCAGCCGCTATACGATGCACAGTTTACTGGTATTGCTGGCATTAGCGGCAGGAATCACATTGACGGTAAGCTTACAGGCTTTGTTTGATTGGGCAAAATACTCGCCTAAATCTTACCCATGGAAAGGATATTTAGCTAGGGGTACTACAGTGTTTTTGGCAATTGTGCTGATTGTTTATCCCGTTTTTACGCCATTTCCTTATACCAAGTACAAACGAGGGAAGGAACCACTCCTCTATGAGTTTTTTAGCCAGCAACCCAAAGATATTATGATAGCTTCTTTATCAGAAGAAGCCAATAATATACCCAGCTTTGCTCAACGCTCGGTTCTAACTAGCGAAATGTATACTATTCCTTATCATGTCGATTACTATAATCAAATTCGCCAAAGAACAATTGATTTAATCCGCGCTCAGTATAGTGCAGACTTAACCTTAGCACAAAACGTAATTGAAACCTATGGAGCGGATTTTTGGCTTCTGGATCGCACCGCCTTTACTCCAGAATATATTAGGGGAAGTAATTGGCTGATGCAGTTTTCGGCAGCCAGAGCAGTCGTGACTGATCTTGAGCAGGGAATCATACCAGCGTTGTCTGGTATTATGGAGCAATGCTCAGTTTTGGAAACAGAATATTTGGTTGTTTTACCAACAGATTGTATACTTAAATTCGCTCAAAAAGAACAGGATTAATAATCTGAGTTTAAGAGATGGATTGCGATCAATTCAATCGACTGCTATAAGGTGGATACCCGATGAAACAGTTAGTCAAATCCAGCAAAAACCAACAAAAGGTGCATTTCCATTATCATGATGCGTTCAAGCTTTGCATCATTGTCATTCTATTGCTCGGCGTATTATTTAGAGTCGTTAAGCTTGACCATAAGTTTTACTGGGAAGATGAGGTTAGAACGTCCTTAAGAATTTCAGGACATACGGAAACGGAAGTGATTCAGCAGGTTTACGATCATCATATTATTCCTGTAGAAAGCCTAGACAAATACAAATTTTCTCGTCCTGAAACAAGTTTGACGGATACCGTTCAGGTTCTCATGACTCATCCTGAACATCCGCCCTTGTATTATCTCATGGCACACGTTTGGGTGAAGGTGTTGATGCGGTGGTTTGATCACCCTGTCCCGGTAATTAGAAGTTTGTCAGTTTTAATAAGTTTTCTGGTTTTTCCGAGTATTTATTGGCTAGGTATAGAATTGTTTAACTCACCATTTATTGCCGAAATTTCGGTCGCAATCGTTGCAATTTCACCGCTGCATATCGTGTATGCCCAAGAAGCCAGACAATATAGTTTATGGACAGTTGCGGTTCTTGTATCCAGTGCCACTTTACTCCAAGCACTCCGACTTAATACGACAAGAAATTGGGGAGTCTATGCCCTAAGCCTGATCATTGGTTTGTATTGTCACTTGTTATTTGGATTAGTCGTCTTAGCCCAGGTAATTTATGTATTCATCCTTCATCAGTTCCGCTTGCGTAAAACAGTTATTCGTTATTGTCAAAGTCTTTTAATCGGACTAATTGCTTTTTTTCCCTGGGCTTGGGTGATACTTAATGTTTGGCTGAAATCCCAGGACAATCTGACACCAGGGGAAGGCACAACTTCTCTATCTCGTTTAACGAATCAATGGTTCCGAAATATCAACCGCACATTTTTTGATTCTGACTTAGGTTCCGCTAATATTATAATTATTATTTTGGCAATTTATGCGCTGTACTTTCTCTGGCGTAATGCACCAAAACAGGTTTGGTTATTTATCGTCAGTATCGTAGGAATTCCAGCTTTTACGCTGATTATACCGGACTTGATATTCGGTAGTTCAATATCAACTCGACTGCGTTACCTTATCCCTAGCTACTTAGGCATACAGATAGCGTTTGCCTACCTTTTTGGAACTCAGATTGCTACTGTTAGGACATGGAAACAACGATGGTGGAGAATTTGTGCGATCTCAATTATTTCGGGTGGTGTGATTGGTTGTATGGTTAGTTCTCCTAGAGCCGTAACTTGGAGTATGGATGATAATTCAGACTACTATGTTAAGATTGGACAAGTGATTAATCAAGCCCCACGTCCCCTGGTGATTAGTGATGCGTCCCCCATTCGGATTTTAACACTGAGCTATCGATTAGAGCCAAAAACGTGGCTGCAACCACTCACTACTTTGACAAGTGCAACGATTCCAGATAATGTTAATCATGTTTTCTTGTTTAAGTATACTAAACATGATATATCTCGGTCTTTAGTCGATTTTAATTCTACAAGTCAATTAGTTGTTCAAGGTCAAAGCCTATATTTATGGGAACAGCTTTCCTTGCCAAATTCAGTAAGATAAGTTATATGTTGTGAGTCTTTTTGTTGCCATAACCCTTAAAATACCGAATATTTAATGAAAAAAATCATTTCTTTGGCAGTCAGTCTAATTATTTTAGGAATCCTTTATTGGAAAACGGACATCTCTCAGCTTATGACTGTCCTACACAACTGCGATTGGCTCTGGCTAACACTGAGTATGAGCCTAATCGCACCGATCACGATGCTGAATGCTTGGCGTTTGCAACAATTGATACCAATGTCCTATCAGATGAAATTTGGGCAAGCTTATCAGTTAATTTTAATTGCCAACTCTTTAAATATGGTTTTACCCTCGAAAATGGGTGATGTTGCTAAAGCTTATTTTATCAAAGAAAAAGGATATATTGATGGTTCTCTATCCCTCTGTTTGATCATTTTTGAAAAATTATGTGATATGTTGTCTGTCTTACTATGGTGTGGATTTGGTTTATTTTTTTATGATACCAAAAGCCAGATTTTAGAGGGAGTATCGATCTTTATATTTTTGGCAATAGTCGGGGGATTTATCATCCTGTTTTCTGCTGAATTTATGCCCAAAATTAATCGAAAAATTAAAAAAAATTATCCGCGTCTATATCAAAAATCAAAAAATATTATTAAATCGTGGCGAACTCTCCATCATTACATTTGGCAAAATAAAATTATCTTTGGTAAAATTACACTAACATCCTTAATTATTTCATTTCTGAATTTTTTGCAAATTTGGTTGTTGATTATTGCCCTCAACGCTTGGACACCTTTTTTGATCAGTCTCGCACTCACTCCCCTTGCTATCTTAGCCGGATTACTGCCATTCACATTTGCGGGCATTGGAACTCGCGATGCCGCATTTATTATGCTTTATCAGCCATTTTTTAATACCCCGACAGGTGCAGCATTAGGTTTACTGTGTACATCACGCTACTTGTTACCTGCCATTGTGGGGTTACCGTTCCTCGGACGTTCTTTATCATTTATTCAACAAAAACCCCATTATCAAAAAGAACTCTAATTTCTAGTTAACTTTTAAACTAAACACACTAATGGACAATTTGTTTATTTCCCACACTCCCAAAAAATCTCAGATTATTTTTTGGCTAGCTTTAAGCCTAACCTGGGCAGCGATTTACGGTATTTTAGGACTTCAGCAAGCGTTTGCGAGTGAGTATGTTGTCCAAGACGATGCCCGACATCATGTATTTTGGATGCGCCGTTTTTTAGATCCAGAGTTACTCTCTAATGACCTAATTGCCGATTATTTTCAATCAATTGCACCTTGGGGCTATACTCTCTTCTACAAGTTTTTCGCCACGATTGGTATTGATCCAATTTTCCTAAGTAAAGTATTGCCGATTATTTTGGGAATGATTGCCACTATCTACGGCTTTGGTATCTGTTTTCAACTTTTACCCATTCCTCTAGCCGGATTTATCGGTACATTACTTCTCAATCAAAATCTTTGGTTTAAGGATGATTTATCATCGGGAACGCCAAGGGCTTTTTTATATCCAATTTTCTTAGCATTTTTGTATTATCTCTTGAAGCGCTCTTTTATTCCTGCTTTAATTGTTTTAGCACTGCTCGGTGTATTTTATCCCCAGTATTTACTCATTTGTATCGGTCTGCTCTTCCTACAACTCTGTTCCTGGGACAATGGACGACTACGTTTTTCATCTCAGCGACAGGATTATTTATTCTACGGTGCTGGGATAGGATTGGCTTTATTCATGATTTTGCCTTATGTCTTGAACTCCTCTGAATTTGGTCCAGTGGTTACGGCGGCTGAAGCTAGAGCGATGCCAGAATTTTGGCCCGGTGGACGCACGAAGTTTTTCACGGATCATTTCTCAGATTATTGGTTCTGTGGTGGACGTACCGGAATGTTTCCCCGTGAGTGGTGTCAACTGGGTTTTCCACCGCCCCAAATTTTCCTGGGAGTGCTACTTCCCATTGTCTTGCAATTTCCGTCTCGGTTTCCGATAGCGAAACGGGTCAGTCCCAAAATTAAGCTTTTGGGTCAGCTTTTAGTGGTATCCTTTGGTTTCTTTTTTATGGCTCACGCTTTGTTATTTAAGCTTTATCTTCCTAGTCGCTATACAGAACATGGATGGCGAATTGTCATGGCAATTGCCGCTGGAATTGCCTTAACAGTTGTACTCGATGCGATTTTTTCCACTAGACCTAAGCCTTTACCTTCACGCTCTCGCCCATGGCAGAAACAAGGGGTAGCGATAGGGTTTACTGTACTCATTAGCGCGTTTATTATCCTCTATCCTACCCTAGAAGATGAATTTCCTGACGTTGCCTACGAGGTGGGTGAAGTTCCCAGACTCTATCAATTTTTTGCCCAACAACCGAAAGATAGTCTCATTGCTTCGGTTTCCAGAGAAGCCAATTTTTTGCCCACCTTTTCCCAGCGTTCTGTTTTAGTGAGTAAGGAATATGCTATTCCGTTGTTAGTGGGTTATTATCAACAGATTCGCCAACGAGTGGTTGATTTGCTCATGGCTCAATATAGTACCGATGAGGCAGATGTACAGGCATTTCTTCAAAAGTATGGTGTAGATTTTTGGTTACTTGACCGTTCTGCCTTTACCCCCAATTACTTAGCTACTGATAGCTGGCTGCAACAATATCAACCTGTTGCCACTGAAGCGTTGACAACGTTGCAGCAGGGAAAAATACCTGTTGTGAAAATTCTGATGGAACACTGTACAGTGTTCCAAACCGAAGAGGTCGTTGTCTTAGGGGCAGATTGTATTTTAGAAACACGTCATGGTCGATAAAAAATTCTTGGCAACCGGACTGAAATACTTAATAGTTAGTCTGCTGGTTAGTGGTCTAGTTTTCCGATTTGCTAATCTTGATAAGAAGGTCTATTGGATTGATGAGGTTAATACCTCGATTCGCGTCTCTGCTTATACAAGTTCAGAAATCAGGGAGCTTGTTCCCACGGGAGAGGTTATCGGTGTTAAGGACTTACAAACCTTTCAACACCCTCATCCCGAACGAGATATAAGAGATACGATTCAAGCCTTGACGGGAAATGCTGAACATTCGCCCCTTTACTACCTAATGGCGCGATTTTGGATGCAGTGGTTCGGTAGTTCGGTCATCGCCATGAGAAGTTTACCTGCGGTGATTAGTTTACTAACATTTCCTTGTCTCTATTGGCTTTGTCGGGAATTGTTTGCCTCTCCATGGGTAGGCGGAATAGCGATAGGATTAATGGCAATCTCTCCCTTTCATCTGTTGTATGCTCAGGAAGCTCGTCAATACAGCCTATGGACGGTAACGATTTTGTTGTCAAGTGCTGCCTTATTATGGGCAATGCGGAATGAGCAGCCTCAAGTCAATGGCACTAACTTAAGGCTTATAGAGACTATCTACCCTAGGATAAATCAAGAGGTGTCGAAATCAAAAAAATCTGATTTACCCCATACAATCAATTCTAAATACATTGGTGTTAAATGGGGGATTTATGCAGCAAGTATATCACTAGGTTTATATTCACATCTGCTTTTCCTGTTTGTTGTTTTAGCTCATGGCTTATATGTTTTTATCTGTCAAATTTTAAAAATTCAGGCGGAGAAATTCCTAGCATTTGAACGGGAGTCAGTTCCTGATATTTTTTTTCAAAAGCCCATTGGTAAACTGCTGATTTATAGTTTGGCAACATTGATTGGAGTTCTTGGATTTTTTCCCTGGATTTTAGTCCTATTTGACAAGTCAGCCAGTATGGCTGGCTGGTTAGTGAGATCTCTATCAATTACTGAAATTACTCAAAAATGGTTAATTAACTTAGGTTCTATCTTTTTCGATCTTCAAGTGGGTTATGTTAGCCCGATATTTAGGATTGGCTCAGCGGAAAGTGGCATTCACTTGTCCGTTGACAATCCATTTACTTATGTCATTTTCGCCATTGTTTTTATAGAGATGTATGCTGTAATTACGCTAGTCAGGACTCAACCGTCCCAGACTTGGCTATTTATCCTAACCTTAATCCTCATTCCAGCTATGGCTCTAGTTCTACCCGATTTAATTTCTGGAGGACAGCGCTCGGTTACAGGTCGATACTTAGTTCCCAGTTATTTAGGAATTCAAATCGCCGTAGCGTATTTACTCAGGATGAAACTGTTTGACTTAAAGATTCAGCCCCGAAAATTATGGCAATTATTACTCCTTGCTTTAATTTTGGGAGGCATTTTATCCTGTGGAGTTAGTTCTCAATCCGAAACTTGGTGGAATAAATACAGCAGCTATGATTATCCTCAGGTTGCTAAGGTGATCAACCAAGCACCGTCCCCACTGATCATTAGTGATCGAGAAAAAATTGGTCGCTTGATCTCGTTAAGCTATCTACTTGATGACAAGGTAAGCGTTATGGTCATAGAACCTTCTAGTCTTTCAAACATTCCTGCCGGGTTTCAACCTGTTTTTGTGTTTAAGCCGATGGAACAATGGTTCTCAGATATCAAAGTAAAACCAACGATGAACATTGAACTCACTCACCAAATTGGAGACCTTTGGCTAGTTCAACCAAGAATTATTTAAATTTGATTTAATGACACTGTTGAACAGTATGAAGGTTCCTGTTGACCAAATACCCGATGTCATTTTTGTATTTTAATCGTTGTATAAAAGGTGCTAATTAAGTTGTTTTTGTACTAAGCGACATGATAAGCTTGAGGCACTGAGCTGACTTTTTCGCGTTGGCTACTGCCAGCTTTATAAGATTTTACCACTGAAAGTTCTAAAAGCTTGGATGTATTGAATCGTGAGTACAATTCAACCGATTCAGGCATGGCTTGGTAACAATGGGGACAGAACCAGTAGACTTGGTGAGAGCGAATGTGCCTGAGTAAGGTGTGTGAACAACAAAGACAAGTATGACTAAACATCTTTTTCCTTCCTATTTCCAGTAAAGCTAAATCCCGGTAATATACCGTGCTTAGTGTTTTTGATGAGTTTGTAGAATGTGATACAATCTACGGAAACTCTGCTTTATCTCTAGACTAAAACCGAAATCTGAGGAAATTCTGAGGACAGAAATCTGTCTCAAAAGTTTACATTTTCCCCATTACGGCTAATTGGGCAAAAGTATAAAGAAAATATTAAATAAAAGCCCTGCCATTTATTTTGATGATAAAGAATCAGGCGGATCAGGGGTCATGGTGTCAAACCAGGGCATCAAAATAGGGATTCGGTAACGATCGCACTGTAGATAGGAGTATGCCTCAAACTGGGATCTGTCGCATCAATGGCGGAATACCGAGTTAGGGCGAACCTCACACAGGCGATCGCACAGAATACAGTATGGTTATCCATTACTCTGCCAACAACCCCAGCCAAACCGCACCCGCTAACCCGACGTCATGCCCGTTTCAGGAACAAAAGGGGAATTCTGAGGCTTGTGCGTTTCTAGCCATCTTCAATGACTCCCTGGATGCTATGGTTGTTGCTGATAGTCAGGGAAAATTACTCCGAGTCAATCAGGCGGCGGGTGAGTTATTTAAATTGTCTGAGGATCAACTGCTGCATCATACGATAGTGGAAACTACTCCAATTAGTCTTCACAACTGGCGTTCCTTTCTCACCCAAGGGCGAATCACCCAGGCGTTTTGTCTGTGGCGTTCCGATGGCACTCAACGCGACGTAGAGTTAGAAGGTACCGCCAATATGTTACCCGATCATCACCTCCTAGTGTTGCGAGATGTAACCGAACGTCAGCAAGCGGAAAAGGCATTGCAGCAATCCCAGCATGTGATTGAACAAATCAGTCAATCTATTTCCGCGATTGTTTATATTTACGACATCATCGAACAGCGGAATATCTATAGTAATCGCACCATTACTGACATTCTGGGCTATTCTCCGGAAATGGTACAAGCCATGGGAGACACCCTGTTTACGCAACTGATGCACCCGGAAGATTTAGCCAAATTATCGGCACGAATTAAACGCTTGGCGACAGCTTCCGATCGCGAAATTATCGAAACCGAATACCGAATGCGTCGGGCGAATGGGGAATGGTGCTGGCTTTATAGCCGAGATACAGTATTTAGCAAAACCCCCGATGGCAAACCCCAACAAATTTTAGGCGTTGCCACTGATATTACCACGATAAAGTTAGCCGAAGCCAAAATATTAAGCTTAAATGCTGAATTAGAACAACGGGTGAAAGAACGCACCGAAGCCTTACAGCAAGCCAACGAAGAACTCAAACGGGAAATCCGCGATCGCCAACACGCGGAAAAAACCCTACGTGAGAGTGAAGAACGATTCCGGTCTATTTTTGAGAATGTTTCTGTGGGAATTGCCCTGCTGGATCTCGACGGGTATATTCTGACCGCTAATGAAGCCAAGTGTCGCTTTTTAGGCTACTCTTCTGGTCAACTTGTCGGGATGCATTTTTCTCGGTTGACTCACCCCGAAGACTGGTCTCTGGATGCTAATTTATTTGAGTCAATCGTGTGCGGCAAACGCACCAACTACACCATTGATAAACGCTATCTGCGCCAAGATGGTACCTGTGTTTGGGGTCGCATAACCGTATCTGTGATTAAACATGATAATGGTTCACCACGATATATTGCCGTGGTTTGTGAGGATATCAATGATCGCAAACAAATGGAAGAGGAATTGCGGGAAAGTCAACAGAAGTATAAAACCCTATTTCAAATCTTTCCGATTGGTATTTCCATTACGGATAAAGGGGGAAATATTATTGAAGCCAATTCCGCCAGTGAGGACATTTTAGGACTATCCCGCCAAGAACACACCAGTCGCACCTATGATGCTCCCAACTGGCAAATTATTCGACTGGATGGTACGCCCATGCCAGCCTCTGAATTTGCTAGTGTGCGGGCGTTAACCGAAAACCGAGTGGTGGAAAATATGGAAATGGGAATCGTCAAAGCCAAGGATAAAATCACTTGGATTAGCGTTACCGCCGCCCCCATTCCTCTCGCTGATTATGGCGTTGCCATTGCCTATATTGACGTTAGCGATCGCAAGCGCATGGAAAAGGCATTACGGGAAAGCCAACAGAAATATAAAACCCTGTTTCAAATCTTACCCATTGGTATTTCAATCACTGATAAACAGGGGAATTTGATTGAAGCGAATGCGGCGAGTGAGAAAATTATGGGATTATCGGTTTCTGACCGAATTAACACCAAATGTGTGACGCCACAATTTAAGGTTATCCGACCTGATGGTACAGTAATGCCCCGATCAGAATTTGCTAATGTCAAAGCCTTAATTCAAAACCAAGTGATCAAAAACCATGAATCGGGAATCGTTAAACCCGATGGAACAATGACCTGGATTAGTGCGACAGCTTCACCGATTCCATTACGCGATTCGGGTGTGGTTGTTGCCTATTTAGATATTACCGAACGCAAGCAAGCCGAAGAAGCCCTCCAGAAAGCGAAAGAAGTGGCAGTTCGAGAAGCCAAACGTAGCGAAATTGCCAACCGTGCCAAAAGCGAATTCTTGACTAATATGAGTCATGAACTCCGCACGCCGCTGAATGGTATTTTAGGATATGCCCAACTGCTCAAACAAGACACAACCTTAACCCACCCACAGCACCATAATTTGAACATTATTTATCAATGTGGTGAACACCTGCTCACGTTAATTAATGACATTCTTGACTTAGCTAAGATTGAAGCGCAAAAGATGGAACTCTATCCCACAGAGTTTCACTTGCCGAACTTCCTTAATAGTCTAGCTGATTTGTTTCAGTTACGTGCTCAACAAAAAGATATTATCTTTACCTATCAAGTGCTTTCACCCCTTCCTAATGGGGTAATGGCGGATAACAAACGATTGCGACAGGTTCTGTGTAATTTACTCAGTAATGCGATTAAGTTTACGGATCGGGGTGAGGTGACATTTACGGTGAGTGTTGTCAATCGATCTGACGTAAAACCTGTCTCTACAAATCATACCCTTGAAGCCAAATTTAGTCAGGGCGGGTTTTGTACAAACGTTACCATCAATAGTCAAAATCAAGTCCCTAAACCCACCCCTATAAACCCGGTTTACTCCAGGGTTGCGAAGGGTCAACACTTTCAAACCATTCGTTTCCAAATTAAAGATACAGGTGTAGGAATTGATCCGCATCAATTAGTCCAAATCTTTTTACCCTTCCATCAAGTCAGTGATCAGAGTCACGCCACTGAAGGAACGGGATTGGGATTGGCGATTAGCCAGAAATTAATTCAACTGATGGGGAGTGAAATTAAAGTTAAGAGTATTCCCGGTAACGGCAGTACATTCTGGTTTGATATTAATTTCCCCTTAGTCTCAGGATGGCATGAACCCAATCCCGCGACGAAACGCCGGATTACAGGTTTTAAAGGGAACAAACGCAAATTAATGATTGTAGATGATAATAGAGTGAATCGTACTCTCTTGCGGGCGATGCTAAAGCCTTTAGGGTTTGAAATAATAGAGGCAGTTAATGGTCAAGATTGTTTGCACAAGGTTGTCGAATTTTATCCCGATCTAATTTTAATCGACTTAGTGATGCCAGAGATGGATGGATTGGAAACCACACGCCGAATGCTAGCGTTACCCCAACTTCAGGATAAAGATATCGTCGCGATCGCG
>CAZNNK010000063.1:0-1793 GCA_964574085.1 uncultured Coleofasciculus sp. | reverse complement strand
CTGCAAGTGTCTATCCCCAGATTCAGCAGGAGAGTCTCGCCGCTGGGTGTCGAGGTTTTCTCGCCAAGCCTGTGGAAACCCAGCAACTTCTCGATGCGATCGCGCACCATTTAAACCTAGAATGGATTTATTCCCTACCTCAATCTCTCTCCCCAACGAAGGCGGCTACTCTGACGCAGACGCCGATTAATTCCCTACCCGCATCAGAAATTACAGCATTAGCTGATTTAGTTAAAATGGGGGATATCCAAGGCATTATCGAACGCGCTGAATCTCTAGCCCAACAAAATTCGCAATTTGAACCCTTAACCAGCCAAATTTGTCAGTTAGCGAGAGGGTTTCGATTGAAACAACTGCGGGAACTGATTCAAGATCATCTTGGTGATGGTTGATAGTTTATGGTTTATGGTTCATTGTATTCCTTCTCCTCTAAGGCAATCCATTATTCAGCCATCAGGGGTATTCTGGGAATTCTTAATTACATCTTTTTAGCCAAACCATTACCCTATTAATCACTATATGTCTTGGTTAGTTGCTTGCTTCATCAGTTATCATTTATTATGACCCTTCAAGTTCCGGATAAAAGTAAACTGTTGATTGTCGATGATAACCCCACCAATTTAGGGTTTCTCTTTGAGTATTTAACTAAATCTGACTTCAAAGTCTTAGTCGCCTTAGATGGAGAAAGTGCGATTGAACAAGTGCAATATGCCCAGCCCGATCTGATTTTATTAGATGTAATGATGCCGGGATTGGATGGATTTACAACCTGTAAACACCTCAAATCTGATCCATCGACTCAAGATATTCCCATAATTTTTATGACCGCGCTGTCTGATACAGTGGATAAAGTCCAAGGCTTTAAAATTGGTGCGGTTGATTATATAACTAAACCCCTGCAACCCGAAGAAGTATTGTGTCGGGTTCAAACCCATCTTGCCTTGAGAAAGCTACAAAAGCAACTCCTTGACCAAAATCAAAAACTATTGGATTCCCAAGAGAAAGAACGGCAAAGATCATTAGAACTTGAGCAGGCATTAAAGAAAATACAACAAACCCAACTTCAACTCATTCAATCCGAAAAAATGTCAAGTTTGGGTCGGATGGTTGCCGGAATTGCCCACGAGATTAATAATCCGTTGAATTTTATCTATAGTAATGCCTCGATTACGAAAACTTATCTAGAAGAACTCTTACACTTGCTTCATTCTTATCAACGTACCTACAACAATCCCAGCCCCGAAATTGTTGCAGAAACCGAAGCCATTGACCTAGATTTTTTGCAGTCCGATTTACCCAAAATTCTTAACTCAATGCAAGGGGGGGCAGAACGAATCTGTCAGATTATTCTGTTGTTGCGGAGTTTTTCCCATTTAGATGAATCAGATTTTAAATTAACGGATATTAATCAAGGAATTGATAATACCCTGTTTTTGTTACAGCACTGTCTTAAATCTCAGTCAGACAGACCCGCTATTCGAGTGATTAAAGACTATAGCAATCTGCCTAAAATTGCCTGTTATGGGGGTCAGCTTAACCAAGTATTTACGTCTATTATCACTAATGCCATTGAAGCCATTAATCAGGAGAAAGAGAAATGGAGAACAGGCAATAATGGGTTTGAAGCGAATCCGCCAACACCAACGATTTGGATTTGTACGGAAATTAAAGACAATACCAATGTAGTTATTAAAATTGCCGATAATGGTTCAGGGATGAATGATGAGGTCAAACGCCAAATCTTTGATCCCTTTTTTACGACAAAGCCTGTGGGTTCAGGAACAGGTTTAGGG
>CAZNNK010000062.1:0-13552 GCA_964574085.1 uncultured Coleofasciculus sp. | reverse complement strand
ATATGGGTGATCAAGCCCCGTACAATATAGGTTGATAGAATCTTTTGAGGTGGAGGTAACAGAGCAATCATGCCCGCAGCCGTTGGGACGATTGAAACGTTAGGGTTTCCTGGGGTACTTGCTGCCGCAGACGCCATGGTCAAAGCTGGCGCGGTTACCCTGGTGAAGTTTGACCGCAATGAAAGTGGTCGGTTTATGGTCAGCGTTCGGGGCAAAATCTCCGAAGTTAAGGTGGCTGTAGAGGCGGGTCTAGAAGCGGTGGAGAAAACTCATGGCGCCGAGATAACCGCTTACTACATCATTCCTAATCCTCACGAAAATGTTGACACCGTTCTACCGATTGAGTATACCAGTCAAGTTGAACAATTCCGCACATTTTAACTGATTAAGGAAAGGGAAACATTTCAGTGACTCTAGGTCGGATTCATAATCAGAATGCTAAAGACAAAGAGTATTTTTCTGAAAAACCACCCATAATTCGTAAAATAAGTTTTTGACTTGATTATTTCATTGATTGAGGAGATTGGCAATGGCAATAGTAGCAGTTGGGTCAATTGAGACCAAGGGCTTTCCCGGTATATTAGCCGCCGCAGATGCCATGGTGAAAGCGGGTCGAGTGACGTTAGTCGGCTATATCCGCGTGGGTAGCGCCCGTTTTACCGTGAATATTCGTGGCGATGTTTCCGAGGTGAAAACCGCCATGGATGCGGGAATTGCCGCCGTTGAAAAAACCTATGGTGCAACCTTAGAATCCTGGGTAATTATTCCCCGTCCTCATGAAAATGTGGAGTGTGTTCTGCCGATTGCCTACACGGACGAGGTTGAACAGTACCGAGAAGCGGTTGAGAATCCATTAATCCAAGGTCGAGGAAACGGATTGCAACGTTAAGTAAATAGGGAAGGGAAAGGTTTAGGTAGGGGCGGGTTTTAGGGCATTGGTGTCAACTTAAGGTGAAAAGCTTTTCTTGTGAGACGAAAGAATCTTTTCGCCTTGACCTTTAACCCCCCTTAATCCCCCCGATGCTTTGGGGGGAAACGTTCCCTCCCCTTACGAAGGGGAGGGTTAGGGAGGGGTTGAATCAAGGTATTGCGTTCTGGCAAGAGCTTAAGTTGACACGGATGCACGTCGGTGCGCCCCTACAATTCTAATCCACCAAATCAGGTGTGCCACGCCGTCCGCCAAACCTGTTGCCTGTTGCCTGTTGCCTGTTGCCTGTTCCCTGGGATTAAAGGCGCTCAACTTAAGGTATAATAGTCATCTTCTCAACATCATCTACCATCTACGGATATGGCAAGCCAGAGGTTATGGCATAGACCATTGAGGTTCAGCCTGATTTTAGCAGGATGGGGCGCGATCGCTCCAGTTGTTTCACCTGCACTAGGACAGATTCAACCGGATACCACTCTAGGGGTTGAACAGTCTATCGTGACACCGAATGTGGAGATTAAAGGATTGCCAGCCGATTTGATTGAAGGGGGGGCAATTCGCGACACAAATCTGTTCCATAGTTTCTTAGACTTTAATGTGGGCGAGGGTGGGCGTGTCTATTTTGCTAATCCGGCGGGGATTGAAACAATTTTCTCGCGAGTCACGGGGAATGACGTATCGGATATTCTGGGGACTTTGGGCGTAAATGGACAAGCGTCCTTATATTTACTCAATCCCAATGGAATTATCTTTGGTGAAGGGGCGCGTCTGGATGTACCCGGTTCCTTTGTGGGTACCACAGCCGATGCGGTGGTATTTGAGAATGGGTTTAAGTTTAGCGCCAGCCACCCAGAAACCCCACCTCTACTCACGGTTAATGTCACCCCAGGATTGCAATATGGGAAAAATCCGGCAAATGCGTCTATTACGAATTCAGGGAACTTAGTTGTCGGACAAGATTTAAGGTTAGCCGCAGGCAATCTGAATTTACAAGGTCAACTGTCGGCGGGAAGCGATTTAAACCTGCACGCTACAGATACAGTAATCATGCAGGATACAGCTATCCATCCCTTTATCGCGGCGGCGGGGAATCAGTTAGAGGTGGAAGGCGCTAACCGGATCGAGATTTCGGCGTTGAATCATCCGGATAGTGGACTGTTTTCCGGTGCGGATTTAGTCTTGCGATCGCCTAATCCCATTCAAGGTAATGCTCATTATACAACCGGGGGGAGTTTTCGCCTAGAAGATGGGCAGGGAAATCTGGGACGGTTAGAAAGTTTAGAAGACCCAATTATTCGGGCGCGTGGGGATGTAATTTTAGGGGGGTATCAAGGCGCTTCACTGCATATTCTGGCAGGAGGACGTGTGACAATTCCCGGAGGAGTTGAAATCCTGTCCGCCGACCCAATTCAAGGTATCGTAGAAACCATTACCCTGTCCGATGGCACAACTGTATCCATAAATGGCAAAACCCAACCCACATTAGATATTCGGGCGGGAACAACGGCGATTGAGAATCCAGGGGTAAGCGAGTCACCCCTCATTCCCAGTAGCTTAACTCAAGTTCCGCCTCAAGATACCGGAATTCCCACCAGTGCCGATGTTACGATTGGGGGAATTTCTATGAATGCCCCAGATGGCGTTGTATTTATCACCAATCAATACCAGCCGAATTTATCCTTACCCGGTGGCGACATTAGCATCAATGGTGTTTCCGGAGTGGCGATTAGTCCGAATCCAGATAATCCAGGGGCGGCTATCGGTTCAATCACAATTGACTCCAGAGACAGAATTACAGTTAATGGCGCCGTGAACGCGAGTTCCCAGGTCGGAAATGGTGGCAATATTACCCTGATTGGCGGCGGAGATATCGTTACGTCCGATATCTTGTCTTTAGGGGCATTAGGTGGAAAAATTCAACTAAGCAGTGCCGGGGCGATCGCGTGGAATAATCATCTTATCTTAAGTGCTAGTCTGTTGCCCGTTTCCACGGTTCCTGTTCAAGGAGGAGATATTACCATTGAAGCGGATACAGTTTCCTTAAATAATGCGGCACGAGTCATTGTCGGTACCGTGGGCGCGGCTAAAGCTGGAGATTTAACCATAACCGCCTCGGATTCAATTCAACTCCAGGGAACCCAAGCCGATAGTCGATTACTGAACACATTAATTACAGTCATTCCCCCCTTAGCCGATTTTGTGGCAACCTTACCACCAGAGGTTGGTAATACAATTATCAATGCGCCCGGTTCACCCCTGAATAGTCCAGCCAGTTCCTTATTAACCTTTACCATCGGTACAGGTGGAACTGGAGATGTCACAATAAACACGGGGCGATTGACGATTCAAGATGGGGCAGAACTATCAGCCTATAGTTTTGGTCAAGGACAAGGGGGGGATTTAACCATACAAGCCACTGATGCAGTGAACTTAATTGGCACAACACCCTTCAATATTCCCGGTGGTTTATATACTCAATCCTACAGCATTGGTAATGCTGGAACTATCCAAATTGATACCGGACGTCTAACTATCCAAGATGGTTCCGGAATATCAACCACAACCTTTAGTCTAAGTCAGGGTGGAGATTTAATTGTCAATGCGTCTGACTTCATTGAATTAAAGGGTACAACTCCAGATGAACAGTATCCTTCTTTTATAGGCGCGGCAACTCGTAGTGCAGGGGATGCAGGGAATTTAACCCTAACGACGCGACACTTAATCGTGGAAGATGGGGCAGCAATAGGGACAACCTCGTTTAGCTTAGGAAATGCAGGAAATTTAACGATTAATGCGGCTGAATCTGTGCAGGTAATGGGTGTATCACCTATTCGGGGTATCCCCAGTGGCATATCGACAGATACGATAGAATTTGGTCGGGGAGGACGCTTAACCATTAATACCCAGCGCTTGCAAGTTCGAGATGGTGCTGTTCTATCCGCGTCTACCTTTGGAGTAGGTGAAGCGGGGAGTTTATCCGTTAACGCTTCTGAGTCTATCGAACTCAATGGTACATCAGCCGGGAGGATTTCGAGTGGCTTATATTCCCAAGGGTTTGGTGCTGGGGATGGCAATAATATCGAAGTGGAAACACCACAACTGGTAGTGAAGAATGAGGCAAGGATAACGGTTTCTACGGGGACAACTCAGGAGGACTTAGCCCGGTTTAGTAGTGGCACCTATGGGTTTGGTGCGGGACTGAATATCACCTTTCCTGATGAAGCGACAGGAAATGCTGGCAGGATGAGAATTGAAGCAGATACGATTACCTTGGATAATCAGGGCGCGTTGATTGCCAAGACGGTTTCCGGTGAGGGAGGTAATATCAATCTTCAGGTAGATGATTTAATCGAAATGCGCCGCAATAGCCTGATTTCAGCCGAAGCCTTTGGCGGTGAAGGAGATGGCGGCAATATTGACATTGATACAGAATTTGTGGTGGCAATTGAAGATGAAAATAGCGATATTGTCGCCGATGCTTTTGGCGGAAATGGCGGCAATATTACTATCACCGCGCAAAATATCTTTGGGTTAGAATTTCGTCCCCAGCGAACACCCAAAAGCGATATTACGGCTAGTTCCCGATTTGGCTTGGAGGGGGATGTGGTGCTGAATACACCTAATATTGACCCCAGTCGCGGATTAACTCAATTACCCACTCAACCTGTGGATGTGCGCGGATTAGTGGCTCAAGTTTGTCGGGCGGATGTCATTGAAAACCGCAGTCAGTTTGTGATGACTGGACGCGGGGGTTTACCGCCAAAACCGAGTGAATTGCTACGGGGAGAAGCCGTGCTAGCGGATTGGATTCCCTTAGCCTCAGATGAGGATGAATCGGTGGAGGTGACGACAACAATCCCGGCGCAAAATGCCTCGACTGCTCAAATTGTGGAAGCGAATGGCTGGGTCATTGATGCTGAAGGGAATGTTACGTTAATCAGGTCTATTCCCAAGGCTACGCCGAAAACATCGGGGTTTAATCCAAGTTTCTGTGATTAAGTATGGCGATAATCCTCAAGGTTAACAAAAATTAGAAGACGTTGCTTCTATCCCAGGGGGGTAGATTAATTCAAGTTAATGACTGCATCATTGATGTTTCTGGAGAGGGACTATCTACCAAATGTCTAAAAATTGGAACGTTAAATTAGCGGGATTGTTAGCACTGGGAGGGACAATTGCTGGTTTAGAGAATCCTGTCGTTGCCCAAATTACCCCTGATACCACGTTAGAGGGTGAAAATTCCGTGGTCACACCGAATGTGGAGATAAAAGGATTGCCAGCCGATTTGATTGAAGGAGGGGCAATTCGCGACACGAATCTGTTCCATAGTTTCTTAGAATTTAATGTGGGCGAGGGTGGGCGTGTCTATTTTGCTAATCCCGCCGGGATTGAAACAATTTTCTCGCGAGTCACGGGGAATGATGTATCGGATATTCTGGGGACTTTGGGTGTCAATGGACAAGCGTCCTTCTATTTACTTAATCCCAATGGGATTATCTTTGGTGAAGGGGCGCGTCTGGATGTACCGGGTTCCTTTGTCGGTACTACAGCTGATGCGGTGGTATTTGAGAATGGGTTTAAGTTTAGCGCTAGCCACCCTGAAGCCCCACCTCTACTCACGGTTAATGTCACGCCCGGATTGCAATATGGAAACAATCAGACAGATGCGTCTATTGCTAATTCGGGAAACTTAAGTGTCGGGCAAGATTTAACTTTAGCCGCCCAGACTCTATCGTTACAAGGTCAAGTTTCAGCTGGAAGCGATGTAAGTCTAATCGCCACAGATACAGTAATCATGCAGGATACAATCAGCAATCCGTTTATCGCGGCGGCGGGGAATCAGTTAGAGGTGGAAGGGGGGAACCGTGTCCAGATTTCGGCGTTGAATCATCCGGATAGTGGACTGTTTTCCGGTGCGGATTTAGTCTTGCGTTCAGCGAATCCGATTAAAGGCAATGCTCATTATACAACTGGGGGAAGTTTTAAACTGGAAGACTTAGAGGGAAATCTAGGAAGGTTAGAAAGTTTAGAAGACCCAATTATTCGGGCGAGTGGGGATGTAATTTTAGGGGGGTATCAAGGGGCTTCACTGCATATTCTGGCAGGAGGAAGTGTGACAATTCCCGGAGGAGTTGAGATTCTCACCGCTGACCCAATCAATGGTATTGTAGAAACGATTACTCTCTCCGATGGCACAACTGTATCCATAAATGGCAAAACCCAACCCACATTAGATATTCGGGCGGGGACAACGGCGATTGAGAATCCAGGAGTGATCCAGTCACCCCCAATTCCCAGTAGCTTAACTCAACTTCCCCCTCAAGATACTGGAATTCCCACCAGCGCCGATATAAGAATTGGGGGAATTTCTATGGCGGCGGCGGATGGTGTTGTCTTTTTAACCAATCAATACCAACCAAATCTATCTTTGCCCGGTGGCGAAATTAGCATCAATGGTGTTTCAGGCGTGGCAATTAGTCCGAATATAATCACAAATCCGGCAGCGACTATCGGTTCACTCACGATTGATTCCAGAGACAGTATCGCCCTCAATGGCAGCGTGAATGCGAGTTCTCTTGAAGGAAATGGCGGCAATATTACTTTAATTGGCGAGGGAGATATCGTCACCGCTGATATCTTGTCCATCGGCGCCGTGGGCGGAACGATTAAACTAAGGAGTTCAGGTGCGATCGCGTGGGATAATCATATCGTTGGCAGTGCTAGTTTGAGTCCGGTTTCTGCGCCTAATCTCCGGGGCGGCGATATCAACGTCGAGGCAAATTCAGTTTCCTTAACCAATGGCGCACGAGTGATTGCGGGAACTTTAGGGGCAATCTCTGGTGGAAATGTCACCGTACAAGCCACAGAATCGGTCGAAGCCAGTGGTGTGACGATGGAGGGTGCGGTGGATAATCCCCTGCTAGACGCCATTCCTGGAGTGAGTGAGTTTCTCGCCACCATTCCCAGCAGCGGCTTCTATGGGATTACCTCTGGAGATGGTGCTGCCGGAGATATCCTGATTGAAACACAGCAATTGAACTTGCGCTCAGGCGCACGGGCATCAACGTCCACGTTTGGCAGGGGTCAAGGGGGCGATTTAACCGTGAATGCTTCCGATACCGTGGAACTGACGGGTGGACTTAATGTAATTAGTGGTTTGTTTACCGAATCAAGTAATTCTGGAGATGCGGGAACCCTGACGATTAATACAAGACGATTGATGATTCGGGAAGGGGCAAATATATCCACAGGGACTTTTGCACAAGGTCGAGGCGGAGATTTAGTGGTGAATGCCTCTGAGTCTGTAGAGGTGATTGGGGTGTCTTTGGTTGAGGGGGTTCCTAGTCTTTTAGCCTCTGGGACTTTAGGGATGAATGATGCTGGAGACTTAACCATTAATACTCGTCGATTAATCATCCGCGATGGTGGATTTGTCGAAACTGGGACAGCAGGTTCCGGTGAAGGCGGGGATTTAACCGTGAATGCCTCGGAGTCAGTGGAAGTGATTGGTAAATCTCCGATTAATATCATTCCCAGCCTGTTAGGTACCGATACAATCAATACATTAACCAATCCGACGGGTGGAGGAAATGCGGGAAATCTGATGATTAATACGGGACGATTAATTATCCAAGATGGGGGATTTGTTACCGCTTCATCGATTGGGGATGGTCAAGGGGGAAGTTTATTCGTCAATGCGGCTGAATCTGTAGAAGTAAGCGGTACATCTGCTGAAGGTTTTCCCAGTGGATTATATGTCCAGGGATTTGGTACAGGAAATGCGGGGAATTTGCAGGTGAATACCAATCAATTGATAGTCCGGGATGGGGCAAGAATTACAGCCGCAACCGGAACAGCCGCCAATGACTTGCGTCTGACTGAACCTACGTTAGGATTTGGGGTGTTGCAAGGTCTGATTCTGCCGAATCAAGCTACAGGCAATGCCGGGGAAATGCAGATTATAGCTAACTCGATTAACCTGGATAACCAAGGGTCTTTGATTGCCAGTACCGTATCCGGAGAAGGCGGTAATATGACCCTACAGGCAGAGGATTTAATCGAAATGCGCCGCAATAGTCTGATTTCGGCAGAAGCCTTGGGCGGTGAGGGAAATGGGGGAAATATTAGTATCAATACCGAATTTATTGTGGCAGTTGAAGATGAAAATAGTGATATTGTGGCTGATGCCTTTGGGGGGGATGGCGGTAATGTTAGTATTACCGCGCAAAGTATTTTTGGGTTAGAATTTCGTCCCCAGCGCACGCCAAAAAGTGATATTACTGCCAGTTCCCAATTTGGGCTAGACGGTACTGTGGAAATTAATACCCCTGATGTTGATCCCAGTCGGGATTTAAATCAATTACCCACTCAACCGATAGATGTGCAAGGATTAGTGGGTCAAGTTTGCCAAGCCGATGCTGGACTCAATCAAAGTAGTTTTGTGGTCACTGGACGCGGCGGTTTACCCCCTAAACCGAATGAATTACTCCGGGGAGAAGCGGTATTTGCCGATTGGATTTCCTTAGAGTCACCCGAAAGCGATAACGATAATACTACGGCAACTCTGCCCGATAAACCCTCTCAACCGCGCCAGATTGTGGAAGCTAAGGGATGGATTATCGATGAACAAGGTAATGTTACCCTCACAGCGGAAGCGACGAATGGAACACCGGAAAGTCGCCGAATCAATCCTAATGTCTGCGAGTAATTAAAAAGGCAGAAATAACATCATCTTGTTGGGATAAAATAGTATGAAAAACAAATGGTATCTACCTGTTCGCATTAAAAGCTTTAGCGCCCTAGTTCGTAGTCAGCGCTTTAGCGCTAATCAATGGGGCATCTCATGGCTACTATTAGCCATTCTCACCGCCATTTTATGTATAGTCATTTCCCCCGTGTCCGCAACCGGAATCGGACAAAACCAACCCCAAATAGCCGCAATCGAGGCAACAACCGCTAACTCCTCCCCGGAAACGTGGGTGAAACAGGGCAGAATCTTCTACGAAGCGGGTCAATATGCTAACGCCGTAGAACTCCTAGAAAAAGCTGCCCAAGCCTATCAACGTCAAGGCGATACCATCAAGCAAGCCACTGTGCTGAGTAATCTCGCTTTAGCCTATCACCAACTCAGCTTATGGTCTCAGGCAAATGACGCCATTTCCCAGAGTTTAACCCTGCTGCAAACTGAACCTAACCGCGAGGTTTCTACCCATCACCTCAACATCTTAGCCCAAAGCCTCAATATTCAGGGGCGTTTACAACTGAATCAGGGACAAGCCGAACCAGCCCTAGCCACTTGGGAGCAAGCCTCCGCCCTGTACAATCAGTTAGGCGATAAAACAGGTAAACTCAAAAGCCAAATTAACCAAGCACAAGCGATGCAAGTCTTAGGATTTCATCGACGGGCATTACGGTTACTCCAGCAAGTCAGACAAACCCTGGATAATCAACCCGATTCCCTCACCAAAGCCGTCGGCTTGCGATCGCTCGGAGAAGTGTTACAATTTGTAAACGACTTGCCCCAAGCCCGTCAGGTATTAGAGGAAAGTTTACAAATTGCCCGCCAGTTAGACTCTTCGCCAGATATTAGCGCCGCCCTATTCAGCCTTGCCAATACCGCCCGTCAACAGCAGCAAGTGGAAGCCGCCCTGGAGTTCTATGAACAAGCGATAACTGAAGCCCCGTCTCCCCTTATCCAATTACAGGCAAAACTGAATCAACTCAGCTTACTCATCGAAACTGGAAATCACCAACAAGCGCAAACCTTAGTCCCGCCAATCCAAAGCCAACTTAACCGCTTACCCCTTTCAGATCAAGCAATTACATCTCGGATTAATTTTGCCGAAAGTCTGATTAAATTAGTAGAGACGCGCCATGGCGCGTCTCTACACCAAGACATCGCCCAAATCCTGACAACGGCTATCCAGCAGGCGGAAACCCTGGGAGATAAACGCATCCACGCCTATGCATTAGGAACTCTGGGACATCTCTACGAACAAACCCATCAATGGCAACCAGCCCAAGAGTTAACCCAAAAAGCCTTAATCCAAACCCAAGCCATCGAAGCCTGGGATAGTCTGTATCCTTGGCAATGGCAATTAGGGCGCTTACTCAAACAGCAAGGCGATACCCAAGGGGCAATTGCGGCGTACCAAGGGGCAGTAGATACACTGCAATCCCTGCGTAGCGATTTAGTCGCGGTGAATTCTAATGTCCAATATTCTTTTCGGGAACAGGTTGAACCCATCTACCGCCAGTTAGTCGAACTTCTATTACCCAAAGATGATCCTCAAATTAGTCCAGAACGACTCGAACAAGCCCGTCAGGTGATTGAATTACTCCAAATCGCGGAATTAGATAACTTCTTTCAAGCCGATTGTATCACCGCCCAGCCTGTACAAATTGATCGGATTGACCCCAATGCTGCCGTACTTTACCCGATCATTCTATCTGATCGCTTGGAAATCATTGTCAATTTACCCAATCAACCTTTGCGCCACTATACCACCGTTGTCGCCCAAACTGAATTAGAAAGCACATTAGAGGAATTACGTCAAGCCTTACCCCAACGCACCAGTTTACGATTTCTCCCCCTCGCCCGCCAAGTCTATGACTGGATTATCAAACCCGCCGCCGCCGATTTAGCCGAAAGTGAAGCAAAAACCTTAGTGTTTGTGTTAAATGGCACGCTACGGAATATCCCGATGGCGGCGCTACACGACGGGGAAAACTACTTACTGCAAAAGTATGCGATCGCACTCACGCCAGGGTTAGAATTATTAGAATCCACACCCCTGACCGAACAACAGCTTGAAGTATTAACGGCTGGACTTTCCGAATCCCGCCTAGACTTTTCCGCCCTCCCCAATGTCAAAATCGAACTCCAGAAAATTCAATCCTTTATGCCTGGGAAATTGTTACTCAATCAGGAGTTTACCAAATCCACGTTAGAAAACACGATGGGTAACGTATCATTTCCCGTGGTTCACCTCGCCACCCACGGTCAATTTAGTTCAGAAGCTGAGGGAACCTTTATTATTACCTGGGATGATAAACTGAATGTGAATGAATTGAGTTCCTTACTCAAAACCACAAATCTGCGTCGCACCAATCCCATTGAATTATTGGTACTCAGTGCCTGTGAAACCGCCAAAGGCGATGATCGCGCCGCGTTAGGATTAGCGGGTGTCGCTGTGAGGGCGGGGGCGAGAAGTACCATCGCGACGTTATGGTTAGTGGATGATGCAACGACGGCGGATTTGATGGTGAAGTTTTACCAGGCACTCACTGAAGATAAAGTGAGTAAAGCCGAAGCCCTGCGTCGCGCTCAACTCTTGATTTTACAAGATCCAAAATACCGGAAACATCCCTATTTTTGGACACCATTTGTATTAGTTGGCAATTGGGTTTAACGGTGAGGGGGAGATGGGTCCGGACATCATAAGTCCTCTGGCTAGGGGCGAATCAAGCGCCTACTACAAACAGGATTAGCGACTCCCGATAAACGCCAAAATCGCTAATCCTATTAATGTCGGCGTTAACCAATTTCCCCAGCGCACGTAAAGTGTTTGGGTTTGTCGCCGATAAACTGTCGCCGCATGAATCTGGTAGGTATTAATCCCAGAAAGCCATAAGGTTCTCCCGTGAGGATCAACAATGCCAGAATAGCCTGTATTCGTCGCCCGTACTGCCCACCTATCAGTTTCAATGGCACGCATCACATCTTGGGCGTGGTGTTGGGCGGGCATGGTTTCACTATAATGAGCATTATTGGAAGCACTGAGAATAAACTCACCTCCCCTAGCGGCTTGACGACGGAAATGGTTAGCAAACGCCGACTCATAACAAATCCCCGCGATCGCACGACCAAAGGATGTGTCAAACTGTTGGTTGGGTTGACCTGCGGCTAAATGGGCATCTAAGGGGGAAAGGCGATCAATTAAACTGCCCAATAGTTCCTCAAAGGGAATATATTCGCCTAACGGGACGAGAATCACTTTGTTATAGCGGCTGATGGTTTTCCCTGTCCCTGAAATCGTAAATAAACTATTCGTCAGGCTATCTCCTTTTTCCCCAAACGCCCCCAACCAAACCAGTACACCTTTGTCTAAAATAGTCTCTTTAAATCGGTCGAGTTTGTATTGATAAAAGGGAACAGGTGAGCGAAATTGATTAATTTGTTCATCCCAGAGAAAGGGCAAAGCGGTTTCCGGTGTTAGGACAGCTTCTACTCCTTTATCCGCTAAGGCTTTATAACCATTGGTATAATTTTCAATTGCCCGACTCCAACCATCTCGATAGAGTTTTATCCGGTTGGGAATATTCCCTTGAATAATACCAACCTTGAAGGCGGCTTGGGTGGGTTGAATCAGAGGGCGACTGTAGAGTCCAAATCCAATCAGATGAAACCCGATGAGGAGTCCTAATGCTAGGATAAATTTCTGCTTTGCCTGAGATCCAGTGACTCGTTGGGTGCGATTTGAGAAATAACTAATCCCAGCTTCCGCGATTAATCCATTCACCGCAACAACAGCGGCGGTTACTGTAAACGGACCCGAAATCTGACCCAGGTGTAAAATCCATAAATTATGGGGACTTTGGGTATAAGCCAGAGATGTCCAATTGAGATCGCCTAACGTCCAGAAGGCTTCTAAACCACACCAGAGGGCAATTCCCATCAAAACGCGATTAACGGTTCTAAACTTGACACCTTGACGATTTAATAGTGAATTAAACGCCGTCATTCCCACCGCCCACAGCACCACCAGAATCGTCCCCCAGAGGGTAATAAACACCCAGCAAAAAAGCGCGATCGCTAAACTAGCTAACCAGGGTACTCCCATCCAATCCATGGGATGTACACCTGTGATCCAAAATAGGACTAACCCTTGATAACCAATCCCCCAGCAGAAACCATATAAAGCCGTTTGGCGCAGACTTGGCTGATTCACCACTAAGAACCATAAGGGAACCAAAGCAATCCACGCCAAAGACCAGGCTTCTACAGGGGATGGAGTTAATCCCATGAGGATACCACCCAGCAGGGATAATAAGATAGGAGACGCTCGCCAAAGTTGCTTAGGAATAGGCATAGTCAGTTTTTGGGCTATGAACCCGAACAGTTTCCCTCTGATACTCTAACCCTCTGACGGGGTGACCAGGGACTTGAGGGTACTACTGGGTATGGGGTGTAGGGTGTAGGGGAAACTTCGCAACTATTCATCGTATTTCTCGTGAGACTCCACCCTCAGCGATCGAAAAGCGTGCGCGTAGCGCGTAAGCAGGGTGGAGAGGGATTAGATTTGAGATTACCATGGACACTAGAGACTAATGCCTCAATTGTTCTTCATGGGGCAGTTGAGAGGGAAGGGTGAACTACTCAGGCTTACTTCGTAGAAGCCTGAGCTTCTGATTTCATAGGGGATTGCGTCAACTTAGACTTACGTCCAAGTTTCGGTCTCACATCCCCTCCATCAGCAGCAGTCCTAGTCCCTAAGACCGATAAGATTCTGATGCCTTCCGCTCTGATATTTGCTGAAGCATTACCGTCTCTATCATGATGAGTGCCGCAGTTAGGACAAGTCCAAGTCCTGACCTCTAAGGGCATCTCGTTTACCTGATAAT
>CAZNNK010000061.1:0-13568 GCA_964574085.1 uncultured Coleofasciculus sp. | reverse complement strand
TGTCTCCACCCTAAAATAAAAAACCTACACCTGTTAGGCTCCCCCAGCTCCCCCTGCTTTTCCTATCTACTATGTTTGAGCGCAACTCGGTATTAGTGGGGGCGCTTGCGTTTTAATCCGACCCAACCTAAGGAACTAAACATTAACAAACCGAGTATAGAACTGGGTTCCGGTACGCTTTCAACTTCAAAGACACTCACGGTGCCACTGGTTTCATTGGCATTAACCACCAAGGGATTACCATTAGGACTCTCGTTAGCTGCAATAAACAGCAACCCTTCCAGCCCCAAATCACCAACAGCCTCTAACTGTTCGGCTGTCGGATCAGGATCTCCCTTTTCATCTAAATTAAATTCAACGGAGAAGTCGCGGTTGTTGACATAATCGAGGAAGAACGGGTTAAACGGATCAGTGATGTCATAACTGATAATGCCACCGATGCGTTCCAAACCAATAAAGGCAATGGTGCGACCAAAGAGTTCAGCAATCGTCACCGCTTGAGGTTCAGGTCCCTTATCATCACTGCGATCATCAAATAAGTTGATTTCGTCGTCTGAGTTGAAGAACTCTGGGAAAAACTCCGCCGTAATCTGTTCAAACGCATCACCACTATCGAAGATGAGTTCGCCGTCTGTATCAAAAATCGAGAATGAACGTCCACCAAAGGTATAGAGTTCGTCGTAATCTCCATCTCCGTCAGTGTCACCCATGGTATTGGTGACTTTTAAACGACCCAGATTTTCGTCTTGTTGCAGTTCTTCAGCATTGGGGAAAGCCTCTGGGTCAAGCAGTAAGTCACCTACCCTCACCTCTTCACTAAAAAAGTTGAAGTCGCGGCTGTCGCCTTCGTTTGCGGTCACTAGATAGGTCTTGCCATCCACGGTATAGGAAGTAATCCCGTCCGGTTGGTACATCCCGAACAGGTTATCGTAATTCGCGATATTGATCGCACCGTCTTCGTCGCTGGCGTCTAAGGCATTCGGTGGCACGCTATAATCTTTGAAACCTAACCCGATCACTTTCTCTACCTGACCACTGGCGATATCAACAACCGCGATCGCATTATTCTCTTGTAGGGTGACATACGCTTTGGTGGAATCCTGGGACACGGTCACAAATTCGGGTTCCAGGTTTTGAGAGGGGTTATTCGCGTTGGGTCCAAATAAGCGAACGTTGGCTGGGATGGAAACACCATCGAAGTTAGCCGTGGTTACGCTAAAATCCGTCAGGTCAATGATACTCACCGAACCCTCTGGATCATCAGGGTAATCATCACTCAATTCACCTTCATTAGCCACGATAATCTTGGTGCCATCTGGGGTGAAGGTAAGTGAGTCCGGGACTGAACCAACCGAAACGGGGTCATGGATGGAATTACCGTCTGCGTCGAAGAACAACACAAAACCGGGATTTTGCGGTATCTCATTGGTGACAGAGACAGCAAATATACCATTGCTATAGCTGACGCTGTTGGGTGACCCAAATTCAGAAACGTCGATGGGTTCAAACAACGACGACGACGGATTCGTCGGATTGCTAATATCAAGGATATTAATCCGATCTCGACCGGAACTGGTCACAAACAACCGTTGAGTGATCGGATCATACGCCGCTTGTTCGGCGGTGCTGTCTGCAAACATACCTGTCGAGAATGAACCAATAGGTTCCAGTTTCAGATTAATCGCGGCGGCTGGTGTCGCCACCATACCGACTAAGACGGCTGACTGTAGGGTTGACTGAACGATACTGGGCATTCGATGAATGAGTGAATTTTGACGCCGAGACATTGGTGATGAACCTCCTGATTCGGATGCAGTCGAGCGCGATCAGTAGGATGGTGGGTAGAATCTACTCAAAGACGTTACGTTTTGTAAAGCAAATTGCCACGGATTTGGGTAAGAGAGTCGGAAAATTTTACATTTCTTAATGTATCGCACCGGAATGAACACTGACTGTGTGCCAGACATCGCAAAACCCATTCACGCTTCCCACCTAGCGCGAAAGGAGCAAATTGTTTACAAAACTTAACTCTTTCCGTTGGGTCAAACTACCCTACTGATGCACTCTTTATTTAGCATGGTCTTACACAAATAACCCTTAGAAAAGAGTTCTGGAACACCTTCATCAACTCTTTAAGGAAAATACCCGAAAACTTCACGAAATCTTTATGAACAAATTTGTCAAAATTTGATATATACCCAGCCAACCGACAAAATAATCTTAAACTGAAGTTCTCCCATACTTGGAAACTGAAGAAGCCTTTCCCGGCTAAACGGACAAGAAAAGCTCAGGCAAAACCAGCGCATTGTTATCAACGACAATTTGTTATCATTGAGAGTTAGACAAATGTTGCCAAAATTCTTGAAAGAAGTTGTCCTGCTGAGTCTGTTCACCACCCTCGTAAGCTGTGGTGCAACACCAGACACCTCATCGTCAACGTCAACCTCGACGCCAACCCCAGCCCCTCAATCCACCGCGACGGGAACCCTTGTCCTTGCCGATGTTAACAAAAATGCCGCTGCCAAGCTAGAGAACTTCCAGCCGATGGCAGATTACTTAGCCGCCCGCTTAGAAAAATTTGGCATTGGCGTGGGAGAGGTAAAAGTTGCCCCAGACTTAGATACGATGGCAAGCCTGCTCAAAGAAGGCGAAGTCGATATCTACGTGGACAGTCCCTACCCCGCGATGATCGTCAGCGATAAATCGGGCGCCGAACCCATCCTGCGCCGCTGGAAGGATGGCAAGGGTGAATACTATGGGGTGATCTTTACCTTAGCAGAGAGTGAGATCGATTCCTTAGCGGATCTCAAGGGAAAAACGATCGCCTTTGAGGAACCCGTCTCCACCTCCGGCTATTTTTTACCCCTGAATACCCTGCTGGACGCCGATTTGAAGATGGTCGAAAAAGGCTCACAAAATGAAGCCGTCGCCGCCGATGAGGTGGGATATGTATACAGTAATGATGATGAAAATACGATCCAATGGGTACTCAGCGGCGAAGTCGCAGCAGGGGCTGCGGATTACTCATTCCTGGAAGAAATCCCCGCAGAAAGCCGCCAAGCGCTGAAAATTCTGGCTGAAACCCAGAAAATCGCTCGCCATCTGGTGATAGTCAAACCCGGAATGAACCCAGAGTTGGTACAACAGATTAAGACGGTGTTAATGGAAATGGATCAGACACCTGAAGGGAAAGAGGTACTCACCACCTTTGAGGAAACCGCCAAGTTTGACGAGTTTCCCGTTGAAACCAGTCTCGATAAAATGCGCCAGTTGTATGAACAGGTGGAGAAAAAATAAAGTGCAGATGCTCTGGTAAATAATAAGTTGCCCAGATAGACCAGCCAGGAAGCAACCGTTATCGAAATAAGGGGAGGATGATAAGTGGAATGGCTAGATTCAACCCAAAAAAAGGTTCACTAGCCACCAAAATAACCTTGGCGATGACCACGTTAGTGATTGTGGCGGTCGCCAGCGTTACCATGCTATCCCTACACCGTCAGCAAGAAACCTTTCGCGATGAACTCGAACAGCAGGCTGACCTATTGCTGGATACCTTAGTCGTCGCCACCCAAGATTCGCTTTACTTTCTCGATGTGTCCTTTATGAAGGAACTCATGGAAGAATTGGGCAAGGATCAGGTATTAGTGGCAGGTCAGATTTATGACAAAGATGGACGGGTGCTAGCGGATGCCTATCGTCGTGAAGTGTTAGCTTATGGGGTTAAACCTGATCCCTTAGGCAAAGAACTGGTGGAAAGCAACGAAACGGTGTTTAAATGGCAGTCCAACCAACTGATTGCGGGGAAGCCAGTCGTTTTGGGGCGTCAGCGGCTGGGCGCAGTTAGCGTCGGGCTTTCCACAGCCCCGCTGAAGGCAAAGATGGCAGCAGTACGGAATGAAGGGATTGCCATGGGACTGGCAGCGGCGATAGGGGGTACATTGGTAGCACTACTTCTGAGCCGTTCGATTACCGAACCCTTAAAGCAGATGACCGCCGCCACCCAACGTCTGGCGAAAGGGGATCTGAGTCAGAAAATTGTCATTGACACTAATGACGAACTGGCGGTTTTAGCAGATGCCTTTAACAGCATGACCGACCAACTGCGAAACCTCATCGAAAGTTTGGAACAGCAGACTGAAGATTTGCGGCAAAGTGAAGCCAAAAATCGTGCCTTGTTGAATGCAATTCCCGACTTAATGTTTCGGTTTAGCCAAGATGGGATCTTTCTGGATTTTAAAGCACCAAGAGGAGACTCCTACCTACAATCATCCCAAGCCTGGGTTGGTCAACCTGTCTCTGAGGTTTTACCTACAGAGGTAGCTACATTATGTTTAGAGTATGTCGAGCGCACCTTAAAAACTCAAGATATCCAAATTTTTGAGTATGAGTTGTTTGTGGAGGAACAGCGCCTAAATTTTGAAGCACGGTTGGTGGTCAGTGGTGAACAAGAAGTTTTAGCGATTGTTCGGGATATTACAGACGCAAAATTAGCCCAAATTGAATTGCAACAAGCAAAAGAAGAAGCAGAAGCGGCTAATCGAGCGAAGAGTGCGTTTCTTGCCAGTATGAGTCATGAACTTCGGACACCTCTGAATGGTATCCTCGGCTTAAGTGAGTTACTCCGGGAGGATGCCGAAGATTTAGGGTATACCGATTTTGTCTCGGATCTCCAGCAGATTTACGACTCTGGACTCCATCTTTTGAATCTGATCACCGATATTCTGGACATTTCTAAAATTGAAGCCGGGAAGATGAGTCTTTATCTGGAAAGCTTTGATATCTCGACCTTAATCGTTGAAGTCCAGAAGACGGTGCAAACCCTGATTAAGAAAAAGAATAATACCCTAGAGGTTCATTGCACGACGTCCCTTGGTACAATGCATGCTGACCGAACGAAGGTTAAGCAGTTGCTATTAAACCTAATTAGCAATTCCGCCAAATTCACGGAGAACGGCACAATAGTCCTCAGTGTGACTCGTGAACGTCGAGGTGGGGACAATGGTAGCTCGAAACGGGACGCTCAGGTGCTGCTGGCGAATGGAGAATCCTCGATCGTTTCATCGGCAACCCTCGATAGTGCTTCAATTCCCGACAAGATGAATGATTCCCAACATGCAGATTGGGTTATTTTTCATGTCTCCGATACCGGTATTGGCATGAGTCCAGAGCAGGCGGCAAAGATATTTCAGCCGTTTGTGCAAGCCGATAACTCTACTACGAAAAAGTACGGCGGTACAGGTTTAGGATTAGCGATTTGCCAACGGTTCTGCGAGATGATGGGCGGTAATATTATGGTGAAAAGTGAGGTGGGTGTTGGTTCAACGTTTAGCTTTTACCTACCCGCTAAGGTCAAAGATGCGAAGACGGAAAAAGTTTCTTCATGACGTTAAGTCGGTGGATAAAATTACAGTTAACGACGGGGATTGTTATTCGTTATTTGTTATTTATGGACAAACACCGTAGGGGCGACCCGCTGCACAAATGAACACGACCCACCCCTTAATTTTATCGGGTCGCCCTACATCAGGTATAGGAAATTATTCTGCATCCGGTATCAGGAATTAGTGGAAACCTATTGCCTATTGCCTATTGCCTATTGCCTATTCCCCGTTCCCTGTTCCCTACCCTCACCACAACACGGTATCCAGCAACCCCTAGGTAATTAATCCAGAACGGAGTGCATGGACAGCCGCTTGGGTGCGGTCATCAACGCAAAGCTTATTCAAGATATTGCGGACATGGGTTTTGACGGTGCCTACCGTAATATAAAGCTTATCCGCGATCGCAGCATTACTTGCTCCTGCCACTATTAATTCCAGCACCTCTAATTCCCGTTCGGTTAAGGGATAGGCTTCGATGACTTGTTCGTACTCTGGACCTACCCCATCAATCTTGACGGTGCGCTCCGGATGCGCCGCGTCTACCTCCGATAATGGCTCTCGTTTGACCTGTCGTAAGACAATACTGGCTATTGCGGGATCAATCCAAGCGTTTCCTTCCTGGGTTACATCTAACGCCTCTACAAGCTGTTCAATTTCAATATCCTTCATGCAATAGGAATCGGCTCCAGCCGCAAAAGCTGCCAGTACCGCGTCTTCACTATCATGCATGGTTAAGATGAGAACCTTTGTTTCTGGCTCCTGGGTATCTGCATCTGCATGAGAGCTCTTAAATTTGCGAGTCAAATCAATGCCATCCATATCCGGTAAACCGATATCCACAATCGCGACATCGGGTTTCAGGCTTTCCATCAGCTTCAATCCTTGAGTCGCATTCGCCGCTTCTCCGACGACTTCTATTCCATCCTGTTCTTGTAAAGCGGCTTGTAAACCCATCCGCGTAAGGTTATGGTCTTCAATCAGGACGACACGCATAGGACTCACCATCAATCTGTCAGAACTCAAATTTGTTTGATCTTGGTCATTGAGAGATGTAGGACTGTTTGACGCCTTCTCTCGGATTTCGGGGATGTTCATCATTTAATCAACCTAACCTAATTTGCTGTTAGATTAGCTCTGCCGTACTTTTGGTGGAAACACGAGTTTTTGGGGAACAGGAGACAGGGAACAGGAAATGCCTGAGCAACTAAGCCTTTGACCGGATTCAATCACGTTCCCTGATCACTCTAAGTACGGGAGAGCCGTGCGACGCAGCAATAAAGATAATCTATACTATGGCAGATCAGGGGTAAATATACATCTACCCATAGTATCAAGCTCTCCGGCATCCCCATGTAGCCAGCTACGTCTAGTGCAGCGCGGCTTCAAATATCCGTGACTATGCCTAACGACTGAGACGAAAATGATAACGGTCAGCGTACAATCTAGAACAAAGGTTGGACTGTCTTCAATATCAGCTAAGGTAACCTCACTTCCAGGAGCAAGCTGCGTATAGGTTAACGGATGTTAACCAGGTTGTGCGTTAGAGCGATCGCGTTAACGCACGAGTTGCCATTCTCCCTGGGACACAACAGTGAGTTCAACGCTGATGTTGGTAACGAAAAAACCTTTGAAGTCGGCTGGTTGATGAAAGAAATGCTCAATATACTGATCGTTGATGATGAGGAAGTCGATCGCATAGCCGTGCGTCAGGCTCTGGATGCCACAGGTTTGTCCATCAATTGGGTTGAAGCCTGTGACTATCATAGTGCGATCGCTCAGATTAACCATGAGACATTTGACTGTGTCTTTCTCGATTACTCTCTCCCTGACAAAGATGGATTAAGCCTGGTGCAGGATTTACGAAACGCTGGCGTCAAGATTCCCCTGGTGGTAATCACCGCTCACGGTAATGAGCAAGTCGCCGTGGCGCTGATGAAAGCTGGAGCGTCAGATTACCTGGTTAAGGATAAGGCGTCACCGACCAGTTTAGGACGGATTGTGCAGAACGCCACTCGCATCTACCAAGCTGAACGCCAGGTTGAATTGGCTCATCAGCAGTTGCGCCAGACGAATGAACAGCTAATCCGTCAAAATCAAGAATTAGCTCAACAACGGCAACAAATTCAACGTCAAAATTTACAGCTAAAAGAACTATCTAAACTTAAATCGCAGTTTTTAGCGACGACGTCCCATGAATTGCGGACACCGATGAATGTGATTATCGGCTTCGCTCAAATGCTCCTACTTCAACGCCATGGAACACTTACGTCCTCGCAACTTAAGATGGTAGAATGCATCTTAAAAAATGGCAAACATTTGTTATCACTCTTAAGTGAAGTTCTCGATTTCGCTCAAATTGAAGCAGGGTCTTTAGAACTCAAAGCTGAAGAATTTAAGATCGATCAAGTGGTTAACTCAACAGTTAATGACATCCGTCCCTTGGCACTTCAGAAAGGGTTAGACCTATCGGTGACCATTCAACTCAAAAATTCATCGGTCATTAATGATCGCTCTCGCCTGCACAAGGTTTTAGAACACTTGCTAATGAATGCGGTTAAATTTACCAAATCTGGGTCAATCTGGGTGAATGTATACGAGATTGAATCGCAACGACTGGTCATTGATGTTGAGGATACGGGAATCGGTCTGTCTCAAGCTGAATTAGACTATATTTTTGAAGCCTTCCGCCAAGTTGATCAGACCATCGCCCGTCAATACGATGGTACAGGTTTAGGATTGGCAATGACCAAATCTTTAGTTCAACTGATGCAGGGTAATATTACGGTGGAAAGCCAAGTGGGAGAAGGGTCAATTTTCCGCGTCGAATTGCCGCGTTATCTGGCTTATTCGGGAAAGTTGACAGAAATTAAAGTACCTGCTTATAATTGATATTTTTTCACCTGTTTTCACGTCACGATACATCTCATATGATGAAAAATGAATCTACCTGAACCCAAAATAGATAGAATTCTGGCAGTTGATGACGCGCCAGATAATTTATTTCTGATGCAAACTATCTTAGAAACTGAAGGATATGACCTCAGTTTAGTCGAAGATGGACATTCAGCACTAGCAATAGTCGAAAAATCACCTCCTGATTTAATTTTGCTAGACGTAATGATGCCACAAATGGATGGCTATGAGGTGACTCGACGGATTCGTCAAAATAGCAGTTTGCCCTTTATCCCGATTTTATTGATCACTGCTTATGAACAATCAAGTGCGATCGAAGGACTCGATGCTGGGGCGGATGATTTTCTTCGCAAACCTGTGGATGTCGGTGAGTTGTTAGCGCGAGTGCGATCGCTACTGCGACTGAAGCATAGTATTGACGAACAAGCGCGACTGGCACGTCAGCGAGAGGATTTCGTCTCTCGTCTCACCCACGATTTGCGAACCCCCTTAGTCGCCGCTGATCGGATGCTGAATTTACTGCAACGGGGCAGCTTTGGACAGCTTCCTGATTCAGCCGTGGAAGCGATTGTGTCTATCCAGCACAGTAACCAACATTTGGTTCAGATGGTGAATACGGTGTTGGAAGTTTATCGTCACGATGCTGGCTCTAAAGAGTTAACGTTTGTGACCATAAATCCTCAGGAAATGATTGAGGAAGTCGTTCAAGAACTGACGCCTTTAGCCCAAGAAAAAGGATTAGCGTTAAGGTTGAATCTAGGAGAGTGCGCTGATTCATTTAATTCAGGCAATTGTCAGGTGATGGGCGATCGCCTCGAACTTCGTCGCGTCTTCACTAATCTCATCGGCAATGCGGTCAAGTTTACCGAAAAAGGATCGGTCGATGTTGATTTAGGTTTAGAATCTGAATTCACAAACTCGGCAGATAGTCAACCCCCTTTGGTGACAATTTCCATTCAAGATACGGGATCAGGTATTCGTCCAGAAGATCTCTCCACTCTCTTCAAGCGATTTCGTCAAGGAAAGCATAAGCGATCGGGAAGTGGTTTGGGGTTATACTTATCTCGTCGGATTGTAGAAGCTCATCAGGGTAGGATTGAAGTCGAAAGTGAGTTGGGCAAGGGCAGCTTATTTACGGTTTATTTGCCAGCACAAACATGAAGGGAACAGGGAATAGAGGGAGCTGGGGGAGCTGGGGGAGCTAGGGGAGCTGGGGGAGCTGGGGAAGACAAAATTCATTCAATTAGAGCTTTTATCTGTTACAGTATTGTCCTCACGGGTACAAATTCAAAGTCTTACGGATGAAGGCTTTGCGCCCTTACCGCCCCTACGTTGTGATATCACTACAGCAGTTTTATCTTAATGTAATACAGCCAACGTACAGTAAAATAGGGCTTTTTCATGGCTGCTGTATTACACCAGATCAGCCAATTCGGTCATTTTCTCAGAATTGTACGGAAATGATTCAATGAGTTCTGTATTTTCTTTACAGGAAGGATTATTTTCATCCTAACCCTCTAAAGAGACTATGGGATTCCTTGGAAAAAATCAATAGAGGAGTCCTAACTTGGCATTTATTCAGGAAGACAGAGATTTATCCACTGTAGCGATACTTAAGTTTTTGGTACAAAAGGAAGTAGCTTTTCGCTTTGATGATGCAATAGAGTCAACCTGATTAATCAAATCGACGAGTTTATACAGTGTTATCCATGTAGGTGATCCTTGCCCCATGTTACTGCCAACCATTACCCGTCAGCTTGTCAAAGGCGCTAAGCGCAGTCAAAAGATGCCATTGCGCGTGGTTCTGGTGGTTCCCTTTCTTCTCCAGATCTTTGCGGCGGTGGGATTGACTGGCTATCTCTCCTTTCGCAATGGACAACAGGCGGTTGACAATCTGGTTACGCAGTTACAGACGGAGGTTAGCGATCGCATTGTACAACATGTTGATAGTTACATCGAAACGCCTCTTCTAGTCAACCATGTTCTCGCCAATGCGGTGCGTCGGGGTCAGGTGCAGACTCAGGATCAGGGTAGTGAACGCTATCTGTGGCAACTTATACAGACTACCCAGTCGATTAATACCATTCAGTTCGGCAGTGAACAAGGAAACTATATTGGCGCAGGCTATACCCAGGATAGCGGCTTAGTGCTGAAAATTGCTGATCCCTCAACCAACTATAACTTTCATACCTACACCACCGACAGCCAAGGAAATCGGCAGCAACTGTTAGATAGTCGCGCCAATTATGACCCTCGCATCCGTCCCTGGTATCAAGAGGCTGCTTTTAAAGGTAAAACGGTTTGGAGTCCTATTTATGTCATGTTTAGCCATTCTCGGTTAGGGATTACCCTAGCTGAACCCGTATTTGACGACAAGGATAAATTATTAGGCGTGGTTGGTACTGATATTTTACTATCTGAAATTAGTAAATTTCTCAACAGCTTAAGAATTGGTCAAACGGGACAAGCGTTTATTATTGAAAAATCCGGATTACTGGTTGCCAGTTCCACATCAGAACAGCGATTTATTCAGGATGGCGATAAAACTCAACGCCTATTTGCTACTCATAGCCGTGATCCCTTAATTCAATTAACCGCGCAGTATTTAAACCAAAACGTTGATACCTTAAACCCGATTAACCAGAGCCAACAGCTATCCTTTAACCTAAACGGCGATCGCTATTATTTACAAGTCACCCCTTTCCAAGATAATCATGGCTTAGAGTGGCTGATTGTGGTAGCAATACCGGAAGCGGATTTCATGGAACAAATCCATGACAATACCCGCACCACGATTAGCTTATGCTTCGCGGCGTTCGTTGTGGCAACTGGGTTAGGAATCTTCACCGCCAGACGGATTACCCAGCCGATTACCCAGTTAAGTATAGCGGCGGCAAAAATTGCCCAGGGACAATTTGACCAACAAGTAAAAGTCAACAGCAAAATTCCGGTTCGGGTGAATGAACTCGAAATTTTAGCTCAATCCTTTAATCAAATGAGTCAACAGTTATACTCGTTTTTTACTGCCCTAGAAAACAATCAAGCCGAGTTAGAGTCGCGAGTTGAGCAACGCACCGCCGCCTTACGCCTGTCTGAAGAAAAGTTTGCTCTGGCTTTTCGCTCATCCCCGAACCCCATTACGATTACTACCCTGGCGGAGGGAACCTTTATTGAGGTGAATGAAAGCTTTCTCAAGATTACCGGATATGACCTAGAGGATGTGATTGCTCATACCTCCATTGAACTCAATTTTTGGGTTGAACCCCAAGAACGAACCCGAATCCGTAGCCTATTACAAAAGACAGGCGCTATTCGGGATCAAGAGTTTAACTTTTATACCAATTTGGGTCAGGTAAGAACGGGACTGTTATCCGCAGAATTAATTACGATTGGGGAAGAAGAATGTATACTGGCGGTAATTAATGATATCACCGAACGCAAACAAGCTGAACAACGAGTTGAGTTACTGCTAACGATTAGCCAAGCAATTAATGCCGCCCCCGATTTTCAAGCCGCCTTAGAAATTGCCCTGCATCAAGTGTGTCAAACCACAGGCTGGATTTATGGCGAAGTCTGGATTCCGGCGACGGACGGAATGGCGTTAGAATGTAGCCATCGTTGGTATTACAAACAGACCGAAATTGATCCAGAGGTCGCCACGGGCCTGCAACAATTTCGGGAGTATAGTGAAGCTCTAACATTTTTACCCGAAGAAGAAATACCGGGACGGGTTTGGTGTCATGGTGAACCGGAATGGATTAGTGATATTGCTACCGAATCCGATGATGTTTTCTTGCGACTCAAATTGGCAACCGACTGTGGGTTAAAATCAGCCTTTGCTGTCCCCATTGTTGCCCCAGCCACGCCGCAAACCTCTGCCCCGGTTTTAGCGGTGTTGGTATTTTTTATGGCAGAAGAACACCAAAATGATGAAAATTGGATTGAGTTGGTGTCCGTCGTATCGGCGCAGTTGGGTCCAGTGATGCAGCAAAAGAAAGCCGAAGCAGAAATGAAGGCACTTTTTGCCGCGATGACAGATATGGTTCTCGTGGTGGATGCCTCGGGTCGTTGTCTGAAGGTAGCACCTACTAATAAAGGAAAATGGTGTAAATCTCCAGGGGACATATTGGGGACAACGCTGTTGGAATATTTCGATTCCAGCCAGGTAGATTTTATTCTCAATAGTATTCGAGAGGCGTTGTTAACTCAAGCGACGGTGAATATCGAGTATTGCATCAATCTGGCAGGAGAGGATATTTGGTTTGCGGCTAATTTGTCACCGCTTTCCGATGATTCGGTGATTTGGGTGGCGCGTGATATTACCGATCGCAAACAGGCAGAGGTGGCATTGCAGTTAGAACAAGAAAAGTCGGAGCAATTATTACTGAATATTTTGCCCGAACTGATTGCGGAACGGCTGAAACAAGACCAATCAGCGATTGCGGAGCATTTTGATGATGTGACGATTCTGTTTGCGGATATTGTCGGGTTTACGCCGCTATCGGCGCGGTTAAAACCGATTGAATTAGTGAATTTACTCAATAAAATGTTTTCCACATTTGACCAGTTGGCAGAACGCCATGGTTTGGAGAAAATTAAAACCATTGGTGATGCGTATATGGTGGTTGGCGGCTTACCCCAGCCGAGGGAAGATCATGCAGAAGCGATCGCGCAGATGGCGTTAGATATGCAGCAGGCGATTACTCAGTTTCAAGCCGAACACAGTGAGTCATTACAAATTCGCATTGGAATTAATACCGGATCAGTCGTGGCGGGGGTGATTGGGATTAGGAAGTTTATCTATGACTTGTGGGGAGATGCGGTGAATGTCGCCTCCCGCATGGAATCGTCAGGAGAACCGGGAAAAATACAAGTCACGGAGACGACATACCAGAGATTACGCGACAAATTCCAGTTTCAGGAACGCGGTGCGATCGCGGTTAAAGGGCGCGGCGAGATGAAAACCTATTGGCTAATGGGAAAATGTTGAGTGTTGGTTGACCCTTCACGACCTTCGAGAACATGATGTGTAGGGGCGGGTTTAGGGACTCTCTTGTCGCAATTGATAGATTGATAGATTGATAGTAGGGGCGGGTTTAGGGACTCTCTTGTCGCGATTGATAGTAACGTTTAGAACAAAACCCGCCCTGATTCAGTGTTGAGTTCACTCCCTTCCATCTCCCAGACGTGCCATGGCACGTCTCTACATTGCTTCGTGCGTTCTCGCCAAGATCCTGATACCCTAAATTTCAGGGATAAATTGACCCTTGCCGA
>CAZNNK010000060.1:0-13581 GCA_964574085.1 uncultured Coleofasciculus sp. | reverse complement strand
TTACAGCCATCAAATTATCTATGCCTAAATCTATCGCGGCTATCTTTTCATTTGGAGCCTTCTGCCCTCTGCCCTCTGCCCTCTGCCCTCTGCCTTTTGCTATACTTATACTCGGTTGTTTAAAGACAAACTTTGTTGATCGGTTATCGCTTACGAACTCTCCGGAGCGCGTCAATCCGCCCGACAATAGCATGACTTCCTTCTTTCAGAATGAACTGAAGACAGTAAGGAGTTGGAGTGTTGACGGGTTTATACGTGGCGACTTGATTTGATTCCTTTCGGTTTAGTTGATAATCAGTTCCTACGACTTCCTATTTGCCATGTCTTTCTTTAAGGAAATACAACGTGATTAGGAATCTTGAGGAATCGTATTTTTACCTTCCAATAATCTTAGATAGGAATAGGGAACAGAGAGGGGCCAAGTAATTGTGGCGACAACAAAACAAACTCCACAGCTAAGTTTATCGTCTTCCGACAACGTATTATCTTGTTTCAAACAGGTCATCCACTTGTTTAACAAGCGTATAGCTACTACTAAGTAAAGAGTAACTGAGCTAATTAGCATTATATACAACATGAGAAACCTACCTCAAAGAATTGTTTTTTCAGCGCTAACGGCTGGTTAAGCCCTTGGCTTTTTATCTAGTATACTTAACGATTTGCTTACAAAAACCCTACACTACTTATATTCACACAATCTTCACTGTCACATTTTTTCCTTAACTATATCTTAATAAAGGGAGTTGTTATCCGTCGCCGTTGTGTGATATTCAGGTGAACTGAGTCTGGCAGTACGTGTCAAGCAGAGAAATGCAGTTGGCGATCGCACCCAAATGAGCCACCTCATAGCCATGGGTGTTTTGCGTGGGGAAACTCAAGCAGGCGGCGCGAGAAACATGACCAAACTTCATGGCAATAGACGCATCGCTGCCAAACCCGCTAATTGTGGCTAACTGTAAGGGAACACCAATCCCATTCGCCGCCTGTCGCAGTTCCCAGTTGAGTCCTTCATCATAGATGCCGTAGCCATCCTGAGACAACAGCACAGGTGCTTCCCCATCTTTAATTGGGTATTCTGAGGAGAGAGGGCAAATTTCTAGGGCGATTAAGGCATCAAGCGAGTGATTTTGGCTGAAATACAACGCGCCAATTGCGCCAACTTCTTCCTTCGCCGACGCCACTAAATAGGTATCCACAACGGGAGTTTTGACTTGTTCGGCGAGGCTTAACAGAATAGCGACAGAGGCTTTGTTATCCAAGGTATAACTCGCAATGTAATCCTTGAGGCGTATAGGTCGCTTGCGGTGTTTACCCACAACCATGCGGGTTCCAGGGCGCACCCCGGCGGCGACAAGTTCAGCCAGAGTACATTTCGTTTCCACCCAAGCCTCTTCCCAACGCAGGGGGACGGTTTCCTGTTGCGCTTTTTGGGGAGATTCATGGGAAACGTGACGTGAACCAAAGGATAGAATACCGCTCAGGGTTTGATTATCCCCTAATAAATCGACAACGCCTTCCCCATAAACCCAGGGAAATGAACCACCGAGTTTGCGGACTTGTACTCGTCCCTGTTCATCTATCGATTTAACAATACCGCCGATTTCATCTTTATGAGCAGTAATCGCAATGGATCGCTCAGAGGTTTGACCCTGAATTTTAGCAATAATATTCCCAGCTCGATCCTGCCAATATTCAACGCCTAAGCCATGCAATCGACTGATTAGCAGTTGATCAATTTCTCGTTCTGCACCACTCGGAGAATGATGCAACACTAACTCTTCAATAGTATTAAATAAGTGGTCGTAATTTGAGGACGGCATGAATGCGATAAACTCACGCAATAAAAGCGAATATTACTGACATAAGCTAGCTTCGTTCGTCGTTGCGCTTGTCGTTGCGCTTGTCGTTGCGCTTTAGCGCCATCAACACCTCAGCGCTGACTATAAATCTATGGATGTATTACATCGATTTATAAAACGCTTACGTCAGTGCTATTCAGCTCAAATCAACCAACACCATAACATACTCATTCTATATCGGCAATAAGAAATAATTCAACATTTAAAGCAAGAGACGTTATTGATATCAGACACAAAATTCCCATCCCTGTAGGGGCGGGTTTAGGGATTAATCTTTCTAGCGTGTGATAATTGAAAAGGCAAAACCCGTCCTCCCTATCCCCTAACTGATCAGATGAATCAGGTTAGGCATGAGAATCGCCCTTGTTAAGGTTCAGTGGTTGTCGCCTGGAAAAAGGATTGCGCCTCAAACCCTAACCCCTGTGCCAAAACTGAGTTAGGAAATTGCTGAATCCTTTGATTGTACCGTTGTACCGCCTGGTTATAACGCATCCGTTCTACAGCAAGGCGATTTTCTGTCCCGGCTATTTCATACTGAAGGTTCGTAAAATCGGTTCGATACCATATCCCGTTTCAATCTCGACGCGGCGATCGTCTGTGGAAATCAAAAACAGTACACCATTGTCCTGATCGGCTTTACCAATTCCCCAGTGATTGAATAATTCGGTGGTAAAGGCTTTGGGCGATGGAGATGGAGAGGTTTTCGGTACAGTCACCACCGCAATTTCTGTGCCATTTTCAGTTTCCAACTCAGAAATCATTTGATTCAGTTGGTTTTCGGTATCCTCACTGAGAATTTCTGCCATATCCGTCACCCAAGTGCCATTCACCTGTCGAGGATTGGGAACCTCTTCAACGGTTAAGGCGTGGACACAAAGGGGTGAGAAAACTGTTAGACAGAATGGAATGATCCAAATAACCGATTTAAATTGAATGGCAAAGCATTTCATGATTTCCATCTCCGATAAAAATTGCACAAAACCTGACGCTGATTGAGTTGGGCGAGAAAACTCTCAACGTTGTCACTTGGTTTAGCTATCTCTTACTCGGAGTTAAGTCCTGTTTTTTATGCCAGATGTCAATTGTTGTAAAATTTATTCATAAACTGACGACAACAATGCCAGATCTGAGTCATTTTAGATCGTGCCGTACAGGGAATAAACCCCAAGTAATCGAGAGGAGAGCAAGAGCAACAAACGACAACACCAGTATTTCACGGTTTATCACTATCACCCACATCGTCAAACATCCGAGTAAATACTAAGGCTTTGTCGGCAAATTGCTCCTGATTATGAAGTATTTGTATCCAAAATTTGAAAAACTTAATCATGATTACCAATCTCCACCTGCACCGCCGCCGCCACTATCACCACCGCCAAAATCGCTACTACTGTAACTATCGCTACTGCTGCTGTAACTATCGCCACTGCTGCTGCAACTATCGCCACTGCTACAATCGTCACTACTGCTATACCAAATAACACTGCTAGAACTACTATCATCCCAGCTACTATCACTCTGCCAATTACTATCGCCACTCGAATAAGAACTGTTACTATTCGGGCGAGAACGGCTGTCAGAACGCTTACCACTCGATTTACGTGTCGATTTCGATTGACGTGTAGATTGGTCAATGAGGATAATTGGTAGTCCCACGAGTAACAGTAAAAGCATCAATCCTATCCAGGTGGACATATCAGCCTGAGATACTTGAATTGAAGACTGGCGATTAGTCGTAATGATGCGATGAACTTGAGGGGTTTGAGAAAAATTAATCGGACGAATTTCACTCTGTATGGTGTTCATGATAACCTCTGAGAAAATGTTACATGTTGCTGTTAGTTGAGAACTAGAGACGTTTCCAGTCCAGATTTTGATTTAAAGGTCGATATCATTTCGTTCAGGTCGTTCGCGCAGATAATAGACCGGAACTGAGTCGCCAACGACCTTACGACCTCGACTACTGGTACTTTTTTCTCCTGTATATCGTTTGCCGTGAGCGTCCTGAAATTCGTAGGTTAAATAATACGTGGTGTGTCTCACCCCATACATGTCAGTGGTTGTTCGGCTATTGACGTTAATCACTTTACCTGTCGTTTGAATTCCTCGACGCTTGATATCGTAATTGGACGAGATAAAAATCACAATTACAATCAAGATGATGATCAGAACAATAACTAATCCCATAATGAGTTCCTCGTAAGCCGGTAAATTAAATGGGTTGCTACAGCAACTGAAACAACGTAACCGTTACTAATAACTGGGCAACGGTAATCCAGGTATAGAGAATTTGACTATTCCAAACCATAACCGCATCATCGGGTAAAACAATTAATCGGTGGTATAGCGGTAAAAACCAGCGCTGATTAACGCACTGCATCGTTAAGCCAAATTCATATACCCAGGCAAAAACTTCTGCCAAAAAGACTTTATTGATCTGAACTAGCCTGTCTGGGTGATAGCCAAGATGAACAATGATCCGGCTGACAAAGTTAACCCCTAAAAATATTAAGGGTAGTAGCAGCCATTGAAGACTTTGGTTAATCACAACCATGGCGACAGCTATGGGCAGCATCAGTAAGACAATTCCTAACCCTTTAGGACAGTCATAATAAAGATACTCCCCGTGCTTGTGATAGAGATAAAACTCAGCTTTTCCCCAATTAAATAAGCGATTAACAACTTGATGGATATCGTTCCATGTTTCTGTGGTGTGATAGACCAAAGCCTGGGGATTCGTTGTGAGTAAATGACCCGCTTTGTAAAGGCGATAGCCAAAATCTACATCTTCACCCCCTGGCTTCTGAGGAAAGGTTTCATCAAATCCCCCGACCCGTTTAAACACATCTGTGCGGCACGACAGGTTATTGGAAGGTCCCCAGATTCGCTGTCCCTCTTGATCGGCTAGGCGAAAAGGAATGATAAAGGGACTCAATTGAATGGCTTGCCAAACCAAACTTTTATATCCCTTGAATCGGGTTTTTCCTAATACAGCAACCGTCTGAGGATTTGTTTGATAAAATCTGAGATGTTCCTCCAGCAGATCAGGAGTGGCTTCACAATCGGAATCGATGAACAAAATAATCGGATAGTTAGCCAATTTTGCGCCATAGTTCCGTTTTGCCCCCACACCAATCTTTTGCCAATCATAGCTAGCTTGATAAGCCACACAAAGTTCCCTGATTTGTTCGGCTTCCTTTAACGGGCTATTATCAACCACGATAACTTCTAGATCACCAGAAAAATACTGTCGGCTAGCCTGGAGTGACTCAAGCAGCGTCTGACACATTTTTACTCGTTTAAATGTGGGAATGACAATAGAAATGCCATTGAGTTGACGCGGGGGAAAAGCTTTGATTTTTTCCCGTTCATGCCACTTTTTTTCCAGCGACATTGGATAGATTGGGGTAAATTGGGAACGCTGTTGTCTGAGGAAACTTTTCTGGATAGCAGTCATAACAATTACTCGGGTTGAGATTTGAGAAATCTGAGGTTATCGACAGCCAGTTCAATAGAATCGTGGGGTTGACCCTGGGTGTGCCAAGTGATGCTGATGACTTGACTTAAGGCTTCATCGGCGCTAACGGGTTTTCCTGTGCCTTCTTGTTTGAGAGAATCGAGGGTAATTACATAGCGCTTCCATTCCGGAGTTGGCGTTAGATTGTAGCCGTAATCGTCATAATCTGATGTGGCTGGAGAACGTAGCTTTAAGCGGTACGTCTTTCCATCCCCTTTCGCCCAAAACGCGATCGCGTCATAGTCGCGAATATCAATTGGATCATTGGGATTATTCAGATCCGTCCCCATTCCGATATAGCCATCGGGGTAAGTTGTGGTAACTTGACCAGTAATGTGGGCGCATTTGTCTGAATTAGCCGGTCCACATTGTTTCGGACGAAAAGGACTGTAGCCTTCAGGATTAACCTGAGAATCACCCCCGTCATAGCGATCATCGTAGGTAAACCACGTTCCTCGAAATTGGTTGAATCGATTCCCATCTTCCAAATCGTCAATCAGAATGGCGGTGTACCCTTCCGGTGGTGGGGGTAGTTGAGATTTTGGTGTAGACTGAACCGCCTGTGATTGGGTAGACGAAGTAGGTGATTGGGTAGAAGAAGTGGTTTGGCAAGCGGTGAGAATAATCACCATTGATAAGATCACGCCGCTTTTAATTGTTGTTGGTAGATTCATAACGTTTTCTGTCCCTTTTTGACATGAACGGATCAAACCCTGAAACGGTGAGAATCGTCATTTCTCTTTGGTAAGGGTATGAGGAAGGTTGACACAACGTATATTTTGCTGATGAACTTTCAAGCATTTAAATTGGGAATGGGTAGCGAGCAAGATGCTCGCATTACAACGATTTTGCAATTGTTGACATTAAGGTTTAAATGCCGAACAGCTTATCCAATATCCGATTAGAAATCACCGCCAGCGCCACCACCACCACTGTCACCGCCACCAAAACTACCACCACCGGAATCACCGCCACCACTGTAGCCACCACCATAGTCACCGCCTGTGTAAATGCCGCCTGTGTAACTACTACTCGAAGAACGACGGCTGGAAGAACGACGACTCGAAGAACTACTGTTACTATTTGCGATTAGAAAAATCACGACCGTTGGCACGCCTAATAGTAGGAGTAATGCCAGGAAACCTTCTCCAGATGATTTATAAATCATGGATTCTGACTCAAAATACGTGGTATTACTGGTGACTCCAGTATTTGTTTTAGCCGTCGGCACATCGGAATTAATCGGATTGATTCGCTTTTCGGTATCTTCACTAACTATCGCTGCTATTTCTGTCGCCAAACCGCCATTCACTGGTGGCAAATTGGTAACATCTTTAATTGTTAAACCTTGTGCGGCAAGGGGTGAAAAAATTGTGAGGCAAAATGGAACTGTCCAAAGTATCTGTTTGAGTTTAGGGGCAAAAGATTTCATGATTTCAATCTCCGAAAAAACTTGATGTTGATTGGGTTATGTGAGAACGCTGTAAATTCTTGAACCTGCGTCGTCTATCTCTTACTCGCTATTGAGTCTTGGCTTTTATGCGAGAGGTTGATTGTTGTAATATTTCTTTACAACTTGATAGTGTCGATTAACTAACTTAAGGGTTGGTAGAAAATGATGCGATCGCTGATGGCGAAGACAGCGCCACTACAAACCGATGATGTTAGATGTAAGAGTTTGTAGTCAGCGCTTAACTTGCTTATGGCACGCTTGGTGCAACTACGAACCAATATTGATTCCGTTTAGAAACCACCGCCAGCACCGCCACCGCCACTGGAACCGCCGCCAAAACCGCCACCACTGGAACCGCCACCGCTGCAACCGCCGCCACCGCCACTGGAACCGCCGCCAAAGCCGCCACCACTGTAGCCACTGTAGCTACTACTCGAAGAACGACTACTACCAGAACGATAACCGCTAGCATTGCTATCGCTATTTAGGGCTAGAATAAGCACTCCAACAGGTACGCCCAATAGTATGAGTAGTGCCAGCAAAGCCTCGTTAGAGGATTTATAAATACTGTCTTGTTGCTCAAAAGATGTAGTATTACTGGCGACTACAGAACTCGTTTCAGTAACGACTGCTTTTGTTTCGTTGAATGTGCTTTCTTCAACGGTTAGGGCTTGGGCAGCCAGAGGGGAGAAAATGGTTAGACAAACTGGAACTGTCCAAATCATTTGTTTGAGTTGACGTGCCAAAGGTTTCATTGTTTTAATCTCCGATAAACTGTTGATGTTGATTAGGTCATGGGGGAAAGCTGTCATTTTTTGAAGCTGAGTTGTCTGTTTTTTATTCACGGTTAACTCCTAGATTGTCTACAAGAGGTCTATTTGGGGAATATTTCTTCACAAATTTGGCAATCATCTGCTATCTACTTGAGGCAGTCAAAACCTGTCAGTCTTCAACCGGACATGATCTTATAAATCACTGCCACCAAAACTGCAACCACTAGAACCACCACTACTGATACCGCCATTGGAAGAATGCCTAGAATAACGATGCCTGGAATAACGACGTCTGGAAGAATGGCTACGATTGGGATTGGCAACGAGTAGGACAATGATGCCAACAGATACTCCTATGAAGAGGAGTAATGATTGCAACGTCCCTTTAGAAAAGGTTCCTTCACTGGATAGTTGAGATGAAGATACAGCAGTCGTATTATTGGTCGTTTTTCTATTCGTTTGGATGGTATCGGTTGTATTGACGTCATCCCCTAAGTGAACAACCAATGCTTTAGTTCCGGCTAATGTCCCGGTGTCAAAGTCACCTTGTTTAAAGGGTGGAGTAATTTTAGTTTTGATAATCTGACCCACCTGGGCATCGGGTAAAATCGGTTCGATACCATATCCGGTTTCAATCTCGACGCGGCGATCGCCTATGGAAATCAAAAACAGTACACCGTTGTCCTCATAAGCTTTGCCAATCCCCCAGTGATTGAACAACTCAGTGGTAAACGCTTTGGGTGAGGCGGCGGGAGAGGTTTCAGGTACAGTCACCACAGCAATTTCTGTGCCATTTTCAATTTCCAACTCGGAAATCATTTGATTGAGTTGGCGTTCCGTATCCTGACTGAGAATATCTGCCATATCTGTTACCCAAGTGCCATTCCTTTGTTGCGGATTAGGAACCTCTTCAACGGTTAAGGCGTGGGCGGAAAGCGGTGAGAGGACAGTGAGACAGAAGGGAACTGCCCAAATTGCCTGTTTGATTTTAGTGGTTATCGTTTTCATAATGTATTTCCTCTAAAAGCTGGAGTAAGTTTGCCACAGTCGTCAGGATGCACTTGCCGAAACTGGATCAGTTTCCAGAGTCTGAGATGAAGTGGATGTCATCTTTGCCTCACATAAAAAGGCGATCGCAGGCTTGTTAATGCATAGAGAGGACATTTGCGTGAGCGGTTGTCCCTGTTGGTGGACTTCTACATCCGTCAACACAATGAAATTTCGAGAATTATTGAGCATATCGGAGAGTCGAGAACGATAGCTGTTAGGAAGGGCAGAAACTGCTATATAACCGAATATTTGAACGTTATTTAGGGTTAAAATCTGGACTCTCATCGAATTCTTCCTCAAATTTCACTCATGCTGTCTGCTGACACCCTGACCATTGATCGCTTTTCTCATTCTTATGAGTTATTTATGTTATAGCCCCTTTAAGTGAGTATTGTCAAGGGACAAGTCTCGTCAAAGCCAGAAGGCAGAGAGCAGTAGGCAAAATCAGGGAAATGAGAAGCCATGGAAATGGTGAGGTATGTGAGGTCTATGAGGTAAGTGAGGCAGAGGCGTAAGGCGCGGGAGGCATGGAAGATGGAGACGGTAGAATTTTGAATATCATTCAGACGAACCATGGCAAACATCCACAGCTTTACCCCTCAGCCCACAGCCGATGGCTCATTCACCTTCTTTTCTGAAGCGTTTGGTGAATATTTCCACAGCACTCAAGGGGCAAAAACTGAAGCATTGTTAAAATTTGTTGAACCTTGCCACCTAAAACAAAAAGCCCAACAGCAGGTTGTGCGATTGCTGGATGTCTGTTACGGTTTAGGCTACAATACGGCGGCGGCTCTAGAAACAATTTGGACAATTAACCCCAGATGTCGCGTTGAATTAGTCGCCCTGGAATTAGACCCGACTGTACCGCAAAGCGCGATCGCCCATCATTTTCTCAGTGGCTGGAATCAGCCCATTCCCGAATTCCTAGAGCGTCTGGTGACAACCTCACAAGTCCAAACCGATCAGCTTCAGGCGCAACTTTATGTTGGTGATGCGAGAAAAAGCATCCAGCAATTGTCTCAGTCAACCGTCCAAGCTGATGCTATTTTTCTTGATCCCTTTTCTCCCCGTCGCTGTCCCCAATTATGGACGGTGGAATTTTTCCAGCATTTAGCTAAATGCTGCACCAAAACAGGTAGACTAGCAACCTACTCCTGTGCGGCGGCTGTCCGCAGTGGCTTAATTACGGCTGGATTTCAGATTGGTGCGACACCGCCTGTCGGGGGACGACAACCGGGAACGGTGGCAAGTTTTGACGCTTCCACTCTACCCCCTCTTTCAGAGCGATCGCATCAACATTTACAAACCCGTGCAGCTATCCCCTATCGTGATCCTCAACTTGCAGATCAGGCTGAGATTATTCTGCAACGGCGGCAAATTGAGCAGCAATCTTCTACTCTCGAACCCACCTCCCACTGGCAAAAACGTTGGTCGGCGAAAGAGGGATGAGGGTGATGGGGTGAGGGGGAGATGGGGGAGATGAGGGTGATGGGGGAGATGAGGGTGATGGGGGAGATAAAGAGGAAGTTTTCTCAATCACCAATTACCAATCCCCCATTCTCTGTTCCCTGTTCCCTAACCAAGGACAAATGACAAATGACGAATCGCCAATAGCAAAACAGCAACACCGAGTAAACACAAGATACCAGAGATCCCCGCTAAAGGATTATCTCCTATTCCCGTTATCCATATTGGTCCTTTTCGGGTATTGGAAATCAGTTCGGCTTCCTGGAGACAGGTTAATCCCCAAATCCAACCCCCATGTAGTCCCCAGGCTAACCCTAAACTCCCTTCATTCACGTACCGGGCTAGGACTAATACCATACCCATTAGCCACAATCCAGGAATTTGAGGGAGCGTCTGTTGCTGTTCCCAAATCAGATGTAATAGAGCAAAAATCAGACTTGATAGTACCGCCGCTATTGCCAGAGAATAGTCCTGCTGGAGTTCCGTGAGCAGGAACCCGCGAAATACCAATTCTTCGATTAACCCAATCCCTAGTCCTATTCCACATATTGGCAATCCAATCTGGGTCAATTGCTGCCAATTTTCTCCATGCCAATCCACCCAGCCTACTAGCCATTGTCCCGTAAAGCTGATTCCTAAACTCAAAATTGCCATGCCAAATCCCCCGACTAAGGATATCCAAATCCGCGTCGTCCAGTCCCAGCCATAGTCGGGAAACGATGTATCTTCTATTTGTGTCGCCCCCCAGATAATCAGGGGGGCAATGAGGTAAAGAACAGCGACAAATGGCAGCTTTTGCTGTGCTGCCAAAGGCTTAAGTGGATGCCATTTCAGTCGGATGGCGATCGCGATGGCTAATGGCAACCACAACGCAGACCAAGCCAGAAAAAAAACCGCGACTTTTACCAGCGCCGATGCGCTGATTAGCCAAATAATGCACGGATTATCTGCCTGATCAACAATAGCCATAAGCGAGATCGGCAAATGGTGAGGAGCTATAATTTTCACGCTGCTACTTTCATGCTGCCAAGGATGGATAATGTGAATAACCCATCCTTTTTAGCATGAGCTGCCTCAAACCTCTGCGGCTTCCAATTCCTCTTCAGACTCCTCAGATATATCCAGATCCACCTGCTTGAGATGGATATGCTTGTAGCCCAGCTTAATTTCAAACTCATCACCGGGCTTCAATCCCATTTCCTGAGTGTAGGTTGAGCCAATCACAATCTGACCATTTTTATGGACGCTGACACGATACGTCGGTTCCCGACCACGACCATCTTTTGCTCCCTCTGGATCTAAGGGAACACCCTTCGCCGCTAACACCGCATCATAAAAATCAGTTAAGTTGACGCGGGTCTGACCGGTTTTACTTTCGGAGTAATAGCCACAGCGTTTTGCTGTTTCTCGCCGAGGCAAGTGGGAAAGCTCTTTTACTTTTTGAAGTAAGGCTTTCCCCGTTAATGCATTAGGTTGGGTCTCTGCCATAATTTCACAAACTATCCTTCAATTTTCAGGATGGTAAAGGTCGTATGCTGCCAAGTGTATTTGGCTATATAAAAAATATATCGTTAAATCTCTGGTTTTGGTCAAGATTTTTTGGATCATTTATTAAAATTTCTAGGAATTTGAGCTTTAAGGATTTTCCGGAGACACCAGAGCCGCTTCTTAGGTTAAAATTTTAACCAAGATAGGACTCAGTGGCAAAAGATCGAACCTGAAGTATGTTCGGATCAGTGATCCATCTGGAGATTTGCCAGGTCATCTGGGAAAAATTTGACCAGACACAAGGGAGAGAGCATCTATCAGCAGAAAATCAACACTCCCAAGGATGAATGCTGAGTGACCGCTGATTGTCTTAGACTATAGTCAGTTTGCTAAATATGGCAGCTAAATGCTCACGGACAAGTTGAGCGAGTGGCTTCTGGCAAAAATTCTCATCTATATTTATGGGCGATCGGAAAATGAGGGGGTAATAGTCAAGGGGTAGGTTGTGACTCCTGAGAAGGTGGTAATTTTCATATAGGTGTTGAGATACAAAGCGAGCGTATCACTATGCAAGTTGCCTTTAAAATCATTCGACAGACTCAAAATACCTCCCCCACTATCGAGACTTACAAGTTAGATGTGGAGGAAGGAAACACAATTCTGGAGTGCCTGAATCGGATTAAGTGGGAGCAGGATGGAACGTTAGCGTTTCGCAAAAATTGTCGTAACACAATCTGTGGTAGCTGTGCGATGCGGATCAATGGTCGCTCCGCACTAGCTTGTAAAGAAAATGTGGGTAATGAATTAGCGCAGCTACCTGAGCATCATCGCCCGGAGATTCCAGAAATCACGATCGCGCCTCTAGGTAATTTGCCCGTGATTAAGGATTTAGTCGTGGATATGCGGAGCTTTTGGGACAACTTAGAAGCAGTTGAACCCTACGTTAGCACAGCCGGACGAACGATTCCAGAACGGGAATTTTTACAAAGTCCCCAAGAGCGATCGCGCTTGGATCAGAATGGTAATTGTATCATGTGTGGCGCGTGCTATTCAGAATGTAATGCTCGTGAGGTTGATCCCACCTTCGTCGGTCCTCACGCCCTCGCCAAAGCCCAACGTCTAGTCGCCGATTCTCGCGATACCGCCATAGAAAGTCGCCTGGAAAACTACAATCAAGGCACTCAGGGAGTGTGGGGGTGTACCCGTTGTTTAATGTGTAACGCCGTTTGCCCGATGGATGTCGCCCCCATGGATCAAATCGGTAAAATTAAACAAGAAATTCTGACTCGCAAAGATAAGCAAGCCAGCCGCTCAATCCGCCATCGCAAAGTCTTAATTGATTTGGTCAAACAAGGAGGTTGGGTTGATGAGCGCAAATTTGGCATCCAAGTGGTGGCGAACTTCTTCCGAGATATTAAAGGAATGCTCAGTTTAAGTCCCCTCGGATTACGGATGCTCGCCCGTGGTAAATTCCCCCTAGGATTTGACGCCTCCGAAGATACCGCCCAAGTGCGATCGCTGATTGAATCTGTCCAAACCTTGAAATCTGAGAAACCCGAGGAAGATATTCTACCAAAACCATGACATCTCAAACACCCACCCCAGAAAACTCTACCCCAAAAACCCCCAACCAACCCGAACCCGCTTTTGGGTGGACACCTTACGCCGAGCAAATCAACGGACGGTTTGCCATGATCGCATTTGTGGCTCTATTGCTGATCGAGTTGATTACTGGTAAAGGGTTGTTAGGCTGGTTGGGTTTGATTTAGTTATTTGTCATTTGTCAGGGAACAGGGAACAGGGAACAGGGAATAGGGAACAGGGAACAGGGAACAGGTAAGCGTTTTGAGTTAACTCCTCCATCTTCCCCATCTCCCCCATCTTCCCCATCTCCCCCATCCATCAGTAGGGGGGCGGCGGGGCGGGCGAGGCGGGCGGACGGAGAGGACGCAGAAGGCGCAGGAGGGGGGGGGG